>JAZQLB010000099.1:0-6674 GCA_045542475.1 Lachnospiraceae bacterium
ATCACTGCTTATGAATGAAGAATTCTGTAATCAGTTAAGCAATACAATGCAGAGCATGGCAGAAGAGATATTTACAGAGGAACGGACAACCACGGCACTTAATGAGGTGTCTGGTATGATGCAGAAGCTGGCATTTAGCAGCTATAAAAGGTTTTTTGGAAATGTAGCAGATACATTTTACTCTCAGGAGGTAAAGAAGGTAACTGCGTTCTTTGAGGAGAGAGCAGAGTACATTCTTTTATATACTGAGGAGCTTGTAAATCAAGGTGGAGATATGGAAATTATTTTGGCTGCAAGGGCAGCTATGGAAGAGGGCATAGAATATGAGACAGAGGAAAACGAGATCACAGTCGATAAGTAAGCCGCTAATAATGGAGTATCTTAGTGAGCTGATAAAGTCAGAATTTGAAAACAGGAAGCCATCGCCTATACCGGAGGGTATTACGATTGAGCAGCTGGAGGATGTGGCAAAGAGAGGGCAGATTATGTATCTTGTACTGGGGGCACTTCTTAAGCTTGATCTTCCAGAAGGGGTTATCATGCGTTTCAGACCATATATGTTTAACAGTACCATGAAAACCTTAGCCCAGGTATGTACCATTAAGGAACTTCATAAGCAGTTAGAGGCAGCAGGAATAAAGCATCAGGTGCTTAAGGGAGCAATTCTTAAGGATATATACCCGGCTCCGGAGATGAGAGAGATGAGCGATATTGATATTATGATATACGAGGAGTCTCTTGATAAGGCAGAGGAAATATTTAAGGAGATGGGGTTGACTTCACGTGTGGCGGTTAAGCATCATGTAATACTTAAAAAACCGCCTTTTATTGTGTTAGAAGCACATTGGACTTTGTATGATCAGAACGTAGATAGTGGTCAGTTTCAGTATTATAAGAATTTTAGGGCACAGCTGGTTGAGGGAACCGCGTATACTTATGATTTCTCAAAGGAGGATTTCTATGTATATATGGTTTCGCATATGGCTAAGCATTTCTTTGAAACCGGCTGTGGTGTAAGAAATGTACTTGATGTATATGTGTACCAAAAGGCATATGGCAGTGTCCTGAACCATGATTATATAGATGCAGAGCTTAAAAAGCTTGGGCTATTGGATTTTGAGAAGCATATGAAGAAACTGTCAGAAATATGGCTTGACGGACAGGAGACTGATGAATTCTATAATGATCTTTTTGCATATATGCTGGACTGTGGTATATATGGAAAGGGTGAGAACGGCGTATGGGGACAGCTTGCAAAATCCTCGTGCAACGCACAGGCGGATAAGAGCGGAGTAATGAGAACATATTTCTTCCCGCCACTGTCTTATATGAAGGAATACTACCCGTGGGTTAAAAAAATGCCATGGCTTCTTCCGGTAGGCTGGCTTGTAAGAGCTGTTCATGGTCTTACCCATAAGCAGAGTAAGGAGCGCTTAAGGATGGTTAGTAATGTTGATGATGAAAAGGCTAATGTAATAGGAAACATATACAAACAGCTTAATCTGGATTTTAGAAATTAGTAATGGAGATGCACAGATGGGTGATAACAGAGTTAAAAAATCAGCGCAGAATATGGTAACAGGCTTTGCATACCATGCCATAACACTTATATTAAGCTTTGTTTCAAGAACGGTATTTATTCAGACCTTAGGTGATGAATATCTGGGCTTGAACGGAATATTTACGGATGTGTTATCGTTATTGTCGATGGCTGATTTGGGCTTTAACACAGCAATGGCATACAGCTTTTATAAGCCATTAGCTGATAGGGATGAAAAGCAGATAGCTTCGCTGGTTGCATTTTATAAAAGAATATACAATGTGATTGCCATAGCAGTATTGGTGCTTGGCGTGGCATGTATACCATTTCTTGATTACATAATCAAAACAGAGGAAGAGATTCCAAATCTTGTAATATACTATCTGTTTTCGCTGGCTAATGTAGTTATCTCTTATATGTTTGTATATAAGACAACCCTGCTTACTGCTGACCAGAAGGATTATAAGGTTGTTAGAATCCGTATTGTGACAAGTCTTGCAAAAACTGTTTTGCAGATAGCAGTGCTTTATATTGCAAGGGATTATATTATGTATCTGGCAATAGGAATGATATTGCAGATTGTTAATAATGTTGCTACCACAGTTAAAACTGAAAAGGAATATCCTTTTATTAAGGACAAAAAGCTAATTGGTCAGGTTGATAAAAAGGTTACTGCGGGCATTGTCAACAATATGAAATCAGTATTTGTCTATAAGCTTAGCGGAACACTATTTTCCTTTACTGACAATATAATTATTTCCATGGTAATAAATACAGCCATGGTAGGTATATATTCAAACTATTTAATGGTCAGCAGCAAGCTTCTGTTAATTGAACAGATTATATTCTCGGCATTAACGGCAAGTATCGGTAATGTTATTGTTAAAGAAAGTGCAAAAAAGAAATATGAGGTATTCAGTGCCATGCAGTCTGCAAGCTTTATTTTCTGCGGAATAATAACCAGTGTTTTTGGACTTATGGCAAATGATCTGGTTAAGGTATGGTTAGGTGAAAGCAGAATGCTTGACAGCGTTACGGTAATAGCTGTTACTCTTAATACCTACCTTACATGTGTGCTGCAGCCATTGTGGGTATACAGAGATGCCACCGGCTTGTATACTAAGACCAAATATGCCATGCTTGCAGGTGCCATATTAAATATTGTATTGTCGTTTGTGCTTGGAAAAGCTGTAGGAATTGCAGGTATAATATTTGCATCTGCGATATCAAGACTTACTACATATTTCTGGTATGAACCAAAGCTTCTGTTTAAGGAGTATTTTGACAGGGGAGTTGGAAAGTATTATCTGTCCTTGTTAGCTAATTTGTTAATTGTGTTGGTTACTACATTTTTGTTAGGTATTGTGACAAAGGGCTTTGTTGTATCGGGCTGGGGAAGCCTTATTGTAAAGGGCTCTGTAATTGGCGTGGTATGCTCGGCAGTGTTTATGCTTGCCTATGCAAGGACTGAGGGCTTTAAGATAATACTTGATAAGGTAATGCAGATTATAAAGAGGAAGTAAGAGGAAGATAAGGGGAAAATGGGGTTGGATAAGCTTAGCATAATTGTTCCGGTGCACAATGTTGAAAAATATCTTGACTCCTGTGTGGAGAGTATAGTTAATCAGAGTTATGAGGAGCTTGAAATACTCCTTGTAGACGACGGCTCTACTGATTCATCAGGCAGTATGTGTGATGAATGGGCGGCTAAGGATAAGCGCATAAGAGTTATTCATCAGGCAAATGCCGGGCTTTCGGCAGCGAGGAATACAGGTGTAGAGGCAGCCAAGGGAGCTTATATTGGTTTTGTGGACTCGGATGACTATGTACATCCGAATATGTATAAAAGGCTGTATCAGGCAATAAAAGAAAGCAATGCAGATATAAGCATATGCAGGGAACAGGCTTTTTATGAGGATGAGCAGCCGGAATATGTAAGGGACGGTAAATGGGGCATATTGCGTAAGGAAAGCAGAGAAGAATTTCTGACGCATTTTCTTGATGATTTTACCGGACCTGTTACATGGGCATGGAATAAGCTGTACAAAAGGAGTGTTCTTGGTGCTGGATGTTTTCGAAAGGGGCGTACGATGGAGGATGTTTTCTTCATGTCGGAGCTTGCCGCAAGAATAGATAGTGTTGTCTGGGTAGAGGAAAGAATGTATTATTACAGACAGCGCAGAGGCAGTATTATGAATTCGGGGAACGAGACTGTATATCTGGATTATGCGGATGCGCTGGTATTTCAGTATGAACAGCTTAAAGACTTAGGGAATACTGTTTATGCACAGAAGATATTGTGCAAAAGCCTTAATACACTTGCAGGCCTGTGGGTTAAGGCTGCTAAAGATGAGCAGAAGAAAGCGGCTGACAAGCTGAGGAAATGCTTTGTATTTATTTATGACAGAGATATTGGCATTGTGAGGGATAAGCAGGAGAAGGGAAAACTCTGGCTTATACGTTATATGCCATTTATATACAAAATATTAAAAAGAGGCTAGGGAGCAGATAATGATAGCACGTCTTATCCGTTTTATAAAATATAATGAGCATAAGGGTCTGACCATACAGGCATGGATATATTCGGCATACTACAGATTTCAGATGCTCTATTATAATACTAAAAAGCTTAATAAGCGCTGGGGCGCAGAGGGAGAGGAATCACCGGAGGATGCTACTCTTGAGGAATATCGTTATGCAAAAAGGGTTTCTTATGCGGTTAATCAGGTATGTGGGAAAACCAAATGGGAAAGTAAGTGTCTTGTGCGAGCTCTTTCCGCTCAAAAGCTTTTGAAAAAGAAAAAAATACAATCTACATTATATCTTGGCTGTGGGCTTGACGAGAATGGCAGGATGATTGCTCATGCATGGTTAAGGTGTGGAAGAATGTATGTAACCGGCGGAAACGGAAGCGAATACGCAATAGTAGATAAATTCAGGGCATAGAAAGAGGATACTGGAATGTTATACGACTCATGTATAAGGGCATTTATTAAGGGGAATCTGGGGGATGATTTGTTCATACATACTTTGTGTAAAAGATATCCTGATACACAGTTTGTAATGTGTGGCGAGAAGGCATATAAGACTATGTTTACAGAACATAAAAATCTTAAATATGTATGTACGGATACTTTTTTTAACAAATGGCTATTCAGAGTGTTCAATATTCCTGCATATACAGATGCCATAATTAAAAAGCTTATAAAAAAGGACAGAACTGTGCCTAATTACAGATGTCTTGAGTATCTGTCACGTCATAGCAGGAATAATGTGCTGATTTCTGGTTCGATATTTATGGAGTCAGGAAATAACGAGTTTGTTATGGCACCGTATTATAAGAATGAGAAGAAATATTTTGAGAGTAGACCAGTAGTACTGGGGTGTAATTTTGGACCATATCACAGTAAGGGTTATTATGATTTTTATAATAAATGCTTTGATATGGCAAGGCAGGTAAGCTTTAGGGATAAGTATTCCCATTCATTATTTGTAAAGGAAAATACGGTGTATGCACCGGATATTCTTTTTGCATATGATAAGGATTGTTATATGATTCCAAAGGAAAAGGATTATGTGCTTATATCAGTAATGAATCTTTTGAAGGATTTCTCGGATAGCAGGGAGCTTCAGGAACAATATGAGGATACGCTCGCAGCATTTGTCAACAGGCTTACAAAAGAGAATAACAGGGTTGTTTTAATGGGCTTTTGTAACGCACAGGGAGATAATGCTGTGATAGCTTCACTATATAAGAAGCTTGTTGATAAGGATAAGGTTAAATGTGTTAATTATCCTGATATTACCTATAAGGAGGCAGTCGGTTATATTGCCGGAGCAAGGACGGTTGTGGCAACAAGATATCATGCCATGATTCTTGGGTGGTTATATAATAAGCCGGTTCTTCCAATTGTATATAATGAGAAAATGACACATGTAATAGAGGATTTGTGTGAGGGCTGTCCGTATGTAACCGTGGAGCAGATTAAGGAACAGACGGCAGGTCTCTATGAGGAATATATGAAGGTGCTTGAAGGTGAGCACGGTCCTATGGTTGAAAGGGCAGTAGAGTTATCGCAAAAGCATTTTAGTAAGCTGGATGAGTTATATATGGCAGACAGGAGGTAGTATGCTAAAAAAGATAAAAAGGTTTATTGCGGACTGGGATAATCAGTCTGCGTATATAAAATGGCTTGCTAATTATACAAAGCCGTACATTCCACAATTGATTATTATAATGGTGCTGAATTTTTTTGCATCCCTGGTAACGGTTGGGCTTTCTCTTATTGGAAAAGAGATGGTGGATATTGCAACTGTAGGTATTGCGAGCTTAAAAAATACCATAATTATGTATGTTGCTGTTATTGTGGTAAGTGAGATACTTTCGTCTGCTATTGCTCTCATTTCAGTAGTTGTTAATGAGCGTTTTGCATTTGGTATAAGGAAACAGGTATATGAAAGAGTTCTTAATACTCATTGGCTTGATATTACCAAATATCACACAGGAGATTTGATGACAAGGCTTACCTCGGATGTAGGAGTGGTGGCAGATGGTATTTCTAACACAATACCATCCATTATCAGGCTGACCATAGAGCTTGTGGTTACATTTTGTACACTTGCATTTTTTGAATGGCGTCTTGCGGTAATGGCACTTACAATTGCTCCGGTTGCGGCAATCAGCAGTATGGTGCTGGGTAAAAAGCTTAAGAAGCTTCAGATTAAGGTGCAGGAGACAGAGGCTGGATATCGTTCTTTTTTACAGGAGAGCCTTGCTAATATTCTTATTGTTAAGTCCTTCTGTTCTGAGGATTATTCGGTTAATAAGCTTACAAAGCTTCGTGATGAGAGAATGTACTGGGTGATTAAGAAGAATCGTATGGGCGTTCTTGCTTCCATGATAATGAGCTTTGCTTTTCAGATAGGATATGTGGCAGCATTTGCATGGGGCTCGGTATGTATTGCCAAGGGGAGTATTACATTTGGAACCATGACGGTATTTTTAACTCTTGTAAACAGGGTACAGGCACCTATAATGAGCCTTGCACAATATATTCCAAAGGTGGTTGCAGTGCTTGCTTCATCAGGACGTATAATTGAGCTTCAGAAGTTATCTAAGGAAGAAAAGCAGAAG
>JAZQLB010000100.1:0-5229 GCA_045542475.1 Lachnospiraceae bacterium
GATTATAATTTTATATGTGGAATTATATGATTTGGTAATATTACAGGGAGGAAGCATATGATAAAAATATGGAGAAAAATAACAGCTTTTTGTTTGGCTATGATTATGACCTGTAGTATGTTTGGTACATTAGCTGTTAACGGAGAAGAAGCAACAGAGCTTAGTGGTGAAATCGAGGTTATTTTTAACCGTAACGAAGTGGACATACAGCCATATATTGAGGCTTTTGAAAATAGATATCCGGGAGTTACAGTTAAATACACCTGTTACAATGATTTAGAGACAGAAATAAAGGCGAGAATGGAAACTGGAGATTACGGTGATGTAATGTATTTTCCCAGCTTTATCCCTACAGAGGAGGCAGAGAACTATTTTGAGCCTTTAGGCGATTATGAGACACTTAGTGCCAAGTATAATTATCTTGATCAGGGAAGAGTGTATAATAATGCTGTATATGGAATTCCATCCTCTGCATATCTGATTGGTGTTGTCTATAACAAAGAGGTTTTTGACAAGGCGGGAATTTCGACCTTGCCAACAACTATTGAGGATTTTTTATATGATATGTATCTGATTGAGGCACATACGGATGCGATTCCGTTTTATTCAGGCTATAAGGAGCCTTGGGTATTGTCATACTGGGAGCTGTTTCCTTATATCGAAATGACCGGTAAAGCATCCTACAAATACAATGAGTTTATTGTTGATGTTAATCCGTTCAGAAAAGGAACGGTACATAACCAGTGTTTAGGTATGCTGTATGAACTGGTGGAAAGCGGATATACTGAGGTTGGACGAGAGGATTTAAGCTGGTGGGATTCTGTAATAAGATTAAATAGTGGTGAGGTTGCGTGTGCGGTAATTGGAACCTGGGCATTATATGATTACAAAAATGTAGGGGAAAATGGTCATAATATCGGATTTATGCCTTTTCCTTATAATATTAATGGTGAACAGTATGTAACAGTCTGTGCAGATTACAGCTATGCAATTGCAAAGAATAGTGATAATAAGGCTGTTGCCAGAGCTTTTGTTGACTTTATGCTTGATGAGTCAGGTTATGCCTTTAATCATGATACCATTTCTGTTTTAAAAACAGACCAGTATCCTGAATGTTATGGTGATATGACCCATACTACCATACAGAATATTACATCAGCAACTGATGAGGCAATTTCACAATATTACACACTTTCAACAAATCTGCAGCTGTATTATCAGGATGAATATATCAGACTAATAGAGGCTGCTGCCGGAATCAGAAATGAAGGCTTTGAAGATGTGATGCAGGATTGGAATGCGCGTTGGGAAGCATCACGAGCAGACTGGATGATAAAGGAACTGGAGAATGGAGATTCGGATTCGAAAAATGATATTGTAGACATTGAAGAAATTGTGCTGGAGTTTTCTAGTAATGAGCTTAAGTATATTACGGAGAATCCTGTACAGCGTGTGGGCTATCACACCTGTATGGCACCGTTATCCTTTGAAAAGGATGGAGAATTCGTAGGACTGGCAAGATATATATGCGATTATATTGCTGAAAAAACAGGTTTAAAGATGATGTATCAGGGCTATGACAGCACAGAGGAATTAATAGTGGCTCTTGAGACCGGCGAAATAGATTTGATTGCTGGAACTATGAAAAAAGAGGCTTCTGACATAACATATTCAAAAGAGTATCTGGAATATATGGATGTTGTGGTAAGAAATAATAATGTTGAGGCTGTTAATTTTAGTAAGTATGGATATGTGAATAGTGAGAGACAGATATATGGAGAGAAAGAAATGCAATTAATAGCATATTCTGATATGAATCTGTGTCTTGAAGGTGTTGACGGGTTGTGGGCGGATTTTACAATACTTAATTATTACTCAGCCAATTATTATATGAGGAAATATGGTTATGATAATCTGACGGTTATGCCATTTGCAAATAACCAGACGTATCACATCGGTTTTCCTTCTCATATTAATCCTACAATGATTGCTATATGTAATAAGTGCATATATACACTTGGTGAAGGTGAAGCAGAAATTATATTGATGGAGTATATGGACGAGGTTGTAATGGCGCTTACATTAAGATCCTTTATTAAAGCCCATCCTATAATGACTGTCTTTGGTATAACCTTTGTTTTTCTGCTGTTGTTTATTATATTGTATCAAAGAGACAGAACAAGGCAGAAGCAGGCAATAGATGCAAAGAAATATAAGATTCTGGCAGCTATGGCAGATGAATATTTCTTTGAGTACAGTTATCCGAAAAAGCGCTTTAAATTCGATGAAAAATTTAAAAAAGCAGTCGGGGTTGAGGGTTCAATTCTGCCAGATACCTATGACGGAGATAATTTGTTTGTTAAGCAGTTTCTTGAACAGATAGCTACGGCAATTGAGCAGAAATCAGACATGCAGTCTACAATGACCATTACGCAGGAAAATAATTCAAAGCAATGGTACAGAGTTATAACCACAATTGTGTATAACGATAAGAAACAGCCTGTTCATATGATTGGCAAGCTTGTAAATGTACAGAAGGAAATGGAAGAGCTTGCTAATTATCAGGATAAGGCTCATAGAGATGCACTGACCAAGCTGTATAACAGAGAAGGTATGATGGCACATCTTCCGAATGAAGCGACAGATGTTGTGCTTGCGGTTATGGATATTGATGATTTTAAGCAGGTGAATGATACCCTTGGACATAGCGGCGGTGATTATGCTCTTATGTATTTTGCCGACAAATTAGAGCAGCATATGGGTACTAAATCTGTTATATCAAGATTTGGCGGAGATGAATTTATTGTATTGCTTACCGGAGTATCAGAGGAAGAGGCTAAGGAAAGGCTGTCTGCGCTTGTTAAGGCAATGGATGTCAGTCTTAGATATGCAGGTAACTCGCGTAAGCTTTCAATTAGTGTGGGTGCAGTATATGCAAAGAATATGAAATCCTTTGAGGAGATGTTCAATCAGGCAGACAAGGTGTTATATAAGACAAAGGAAGAAGGAAAAAACAACTACAAATTGGAGATTAATTAATTTTACTGTTAAGGAAGCTGTTTTTTGCAGCTTCCTTTGATTTTACAGAGAAAAAAATATATAATATTCTTAACTGATTCTTTACCAAAATACTGGTATAATCAGATGAATATAGAGATAAGGGAAATGAGGTCTGTATGTTAAAAACACATAAGGTTATTTCAAATATACTTTTTACAATCTTAATTCTGTGTGCATTCTTTGGTATTAGTCTTGCAATTGAGCAGTATCTGGATGCTGATACACTTATACCGGCTATATTTACTTTAGCTGTTTTTTTAATTTCATTGTTTACAGATGGGTTATATTACGGTGTTGTGGCAGCTTTGGTAAGTGTTCTGGCACTGAATTATGCTTTTACATTTCCATTTTTTAAATTTAACTTTAGTATTCCTGCTAATATGATTTCAGCTATAATAATGCTGATTATAACTATGCTGTCAAGTACGCTTGCAACAAGGGTCAAGCAGCAGGAAAAAATGCGTGCAGAGAGCCAGAAGGAAAAGATGAGAGCAAATCTGCTAAGGGCAGTATCACATGATTTAAGAACGCCGCTGACCACCATATACGGCTCGGCTTCGGCAGTAGTGAATAATTATGACTCCTTGTCAAAAGAGCAGCTGTTGGGGCTTGTAAAGGGCATAGAAGAGGATTCGCAGTGGCTTATAGGAATGGTGGAGAATCTTTTGTCTGTTACAAGAATTAATAATGATGGTGTCAAAATTATTAAAACACCAACTGTACTTGAAGAGCTTATTGATTCTGTTTTAATCAGATTTAAAAAGAGATATCCGGAGCAAAGGGTAAATGTGGAGCTTCCGGAGGATTTTATAAGCATTCCAATGGATGCAATTTTAATTGAACAGGTTATATTTAATATTCTTGAGAATTCAATGCAGCATTCTACAGGCATGACAAAGCTGAATTTAAGGGTATTTGTCATGGATGGAAAAGCATTTTTTGAAATATCGGATGATGGTTGTGGTATTGAAAAGGAGAGGCTGGCTGATATTTTTACCGGATATTTCGAGAAAAAGGAAGCCCCGGCGGACCATCAGAAAAGCAGTATGGGAATCGGATTATCAGTATGTGCTTCGATTATAAAGGCTCATGAAGGCAGTATTGCAGCCGAGAACTGTAAGAGTGGCGGTTGTGTATTCAGATTTGTTCTTGATATGGAGGCGGAGAATGAATAACAGGCATAAAATTCTAATAATAGAAGATGAAATAAATATTTGTAATATATTAAAAACAATTCTTGAAACAAGTGATTATCAGGTTATAGTGGCTAATAATGGTGCTAATGGAAGAGCTATGCTTTTATCACATAATCCTGACCTTGTAATTCTTGATTTGGGGCTGCCGGATATAGATGGTAATGATTTTATACAAATGGCAAGAAAAGAGACGGATACGCCTATTATAGTGCTTTCAGCCAGAACTGATGAAACGGATAAGGTAAAAGCACTTGATTTAGGAGCGAATGATTACATAACAAAGCCCTTTGGAACTAACGAGCTGCTTGCACGGGTAAGGGCGACTATAAGAAATAATCGTCATAGTGGTGTAGGAGACCGGGTTCAGAGGGAAAGATTTGTGGTACAGGACATGGTTATTGATTACGATGCAAGACGTATAACTATATCCGGTGAAGAGATTAAGCTCACACAAACAGAGTATAATATTGTGGAACTGCTTTCTGTTCATGCAGGAAGAGTGCTTACATATTCTGAGATAAATAAAAAAATCTGGGGATATTCTGACTCGGGAAGCATAAAAAAACTACAGGTTAATATGGCAAATATCCGCAAGAAGTTCGGTGAACAGCCTGGTGAATACCGTTATATTCTTAATGAGCTGGGCGTAGGCTACAGAATGAGTGATGCGGATGAAAATAACTAATGAAAATAATAAAAAAGAAAGGGTATTTTTATAATGACACTTACAGATTTAATGGGATTACTTGGTGGTCTGGCATTATTCCTTTATGGAATGCAGATGATGAGTCAGGGACTTGAGGCGGCTGCCGGTAATAAGATGAAGCAGATACTGGAAAGGCTGACTGCAAACAGATTTTTAGGAGTTCTGGTTGGTGCGGTGATTACTGCGGTGATACAGTCATCATCTGCAACTACGGTAATGGTTGTTGGTTTTGTTAATTCCGGCATGATGACACTTGGACAGGCTGTA
>JAZQLB010000101.1:0-9663 GCA_045542475.1 Lachnospiraceae bacterium
CTATACAGTTAAAGAGACCTTTAAGATTATTTTCCTTACAATATTTACAATACTTATTATGGCATTGTTAGTATTTATTATTTATGTATTATGGGCTCAGGTATTTGAGTTTATCAGTGCAATATTCGGAGAGGTGGTGTATCGTCTTGGTTATTAAGTTTAAAAGAATAATAGCAGTATTATTAGTGGCACTTATGGCAAGCTCGTTAATTCCTACCTCAAATGCAAATGCAGGTAATAATGCACCAGCTGCAGCAAATACAGCGGTAAGCACACCGGTTGTGATGGCTGAGACATCAGTAGATGCGATGGCTCCAATTACAATGGCTGATTACGAGCTTGTGGCAGAGAGCGATACATATAAGATGTACCTTTATGCTCCGAGATTATCAATTATTCTTGAGAATAAGGCAACAGGTGAGATTATTGAATCTACACTTGCTGATGACAAGGATGATGACACAAGTAACAATTCATGGAAGGCGTATATGCGTTCGGGTATTGTTATTCAGGCTATTATCGGAACAACTAATACCTATCAGGTTGATTTGGTAAGCTGTAAGAATAGTGTTGAAGTTACCAATATTACAAATGGTTTTTCAGCTAAGATATATTTTAATGAATATCAATTCGGACTTACTGTTAATGTAACTCTTGAGGGTGATGAGGTAGTGGTAAATATTCCTGATGATTCAATTATTGAGAATGCATCAGACAGATTTATTTCTACAATCAGTGTATTCCCATTTATGGGCTATACATACCTGGCTGACGAAGAGGGCTATATGCTTATTCCTGACGGAAACGGTGCTTTAATCAATCTTGATAATAAGGAAGGCCGTTATTCAACAGGCTTCTCTCAGATGATTTATGGTAAGGATGCCGGCTTTACAGATTCTAAAACAGAGACGCTTCTCTGGGATGAGATAAGCATGGTTGAGGATGCAAATAAGGTACTTGCTCCTATATTTGGTATGGCACATACTGACAGTCAGGTTGCGTATCTTGCCATCGTTGAATCTGGTGAAAAGAGAGCAAGTATTGAAGCTCATCCAAACGGAGTAATGGTTAATTACAACAGATGCTTTGCAAAGTTCTTATTAAGAGATGTATATATCCAGCCTCTTAACAATTCTAATTCAGGTACTGTTAAGCAGGTGGAAGCAGACAGAACACATGTGGATATACAGGTTCGCTACTGTCTTCTTAGCGGAGAGGCGGCAGATTACTCAGGTATGGCAGTTGCTTACAGAGAATATCTGCTTGATAATAATCTGATTACCGTTAAGGATAATGGATATAACACAAGAGTGGATTTCCTTGGCTCTGACAGAGAGAAGTTCCTTATGGGAACAACAGCAGTTGTTGTTACAACTGTTGATAATATTGAAACTATGTATGCTGAATTACAGGCTGCAGGCATACCAAGCCTCTTATCAGTGTATAAGGGCTGGCAGAAGGGCGGTATATATAATGTTCCGATTACCAAGTATAAGGCTGATGGTAAGATAGGCGGAACAAGTGATTTAACTTCATTAATTAAGAATTCGGCAGCAAGTAATTATAATTTATACCTTTATAATGATGCTTTAAGAATTAATCCAAGTACTAATCTTGCTACCTTTAATGTAGTAAAGAAGGTTAATAAGCGTACATTTGAAGAGAACTATCCATATAAGAGTGTGTATGAGAGATTTTTATACCTTTTACCAACTAAGACAGATTCAACCTTAACCAAGTTTGTAAAGAGCTATACAAAGAAAGGTGTTGATAATCTTGCTTTAGCAGGTATTACAGATAATATCTATTCATACAGCAGTAAGAGAGTATATTATACAAGATATGACTGTGCCAAGACCTATGAGGATGTTATTGCAGAGATTGATGCAAGTACTAATCTTTTATTAGAGCAGCCATTCGCATATCTTTGGAATTACACAGATGCATTCCTTGATATGCCTCTTGGTTCGTCAGATTATATGTATGTGGATGAAGAGGTACCATTCCTTTCAATGGTATTAAAGGGAATTGTTCCAATGTATTCAGACTACGTTAACTTCGAAGCTAACAAGACAGAGTTCTTCTTACAGATGATAGAGGCTGGTGTATATCCATCCTTCTACATTACATATGAGAATTCATCAGCACTTATCTATACCAATTCATCGGATTTGTATAGTACAGAGTACAGCACATACAAGGATACAATTATCGAGTATGACACAGAGCTTAGAGCAGTAGCTGAAAGGGTAAGCGGTGCCATGATAATTGAGCATGAGAGGCTTGATAACGGAGTAGTAGCGGTTACATATGACAATGGAGTTGTAATCTACGTTAACTATTCAGAAAATGACCAGACAGCGAATGGTGTAACTGTTCCTGCGATGTCTTATAAGGTAGGTGAGGCAGAATGAGTAAAAACAATAAAGTAGCAAAGGTTAAAAAAGTGAAACCGGGACGTCTGGCTAAGCGTGATGCTATTACAGGCTTAATATTTATTCTGCCATGGTTAATCGGAGCTTGTGTATTTCTTGCTTATCCTTTGGGCGCATCCTTCTGGTATGCACTTAACAATATCAGAAGTACACCGCTTGGTAAGGTGTTCAACTATATAGGCTATGGTAACTTTACACAGATTCTGTTATCAGACCCTGATTTCCTTACTAAGATTGTTGATTATCTTACAACAACAATTATTTCAGTTCCGGTTATCGTAGTGTTTGCGTTAATTATCGCCATGATGTTAAACCAGAATATCAAGGGAAGAGGATTTTTCAGATTAATATTCTTCCTGCCTGTTATTATCGTAAGTGGACCAATTCTTGGAATGCTTACAGCACAGGGAGCAGGAAGTATCACTGCTATTGATACACAGGCTATTACAACTGCTATTAGCGGATTTTTACCATCGGCATTGGCAGAGCCTATATCGGGTATCTTTGAAAATATGATTACCATACTCTGGTATTCAGGTGTACAGATACTTATTTTCCTTTCAGCCTTACAGAAGGTTGACCGTTCGATGTATGAGGCTGCACAGATTGACGGTGGTTCAGGCTGGGAATGCTTCTGGAAGATTACATTGCCTACTATTAAGCCAATGATTCTTCTTAACTGTGTATACACAGTAGTATTTATTTCGAATAATAATCAGAATGAGATTATCGAGCTTATCAAAACCTCAATGTTCTCAGGAACAAAGGAAAAGGGGTATGGATATGCTTCGGCAATGGCTTGGTTATATTCAATTATCGTTTTACTTATCGTAGGCTTATTTGCAGTTCTTTTCATGGCTAAGAAGGATGTTTATGAGAAGCAGGTTAAGAAGGCAAAGAAGGCTATGAAGAAGGAAAAGAGATATATCAAGAAAGTAGAAAGGAGAAGTGCAAGAAATGCCAAGAGGATCGAAAAAGCAACAAAGAGCGGCAGATACAAAACTCACAGCAAAACAGACAACTACTAATGCAGTTGCTGTTGAGAAGAAATGGAACAAAGAGAAAACTCTTAAGTTCCTTAAGGGCTCAAGAGAAAAAGATGGCTTTATCAAGTTATTTGCCATATATGCATTGTTAATCTGTATTGGATTTATTTACCTTTATCCTATTCTATATATGATAAGCAGCAGTTTCATGGATTTGGAGGATTTGCTTGATTCTTCAATCAACTGGATTCCAAGCTCGCTTGAATTCTCTAACTACGTTCAGGCGGCAAAGAGTATGGATTTCTGGGCTTCATTAGGAAAGAGTATTGTTATTGCAGGTGTTCCTACATTATGCAACCTTGTATCATGCTCGCTTATCGGATACGGACTTGCAAGATTTGAATTTCCGGGTAAGAAGATTGTGTTTGGTATTATTATCTTAACTTTCGTATTACCAAGCCAGATTACCATGATTCCTACATATGTTTTATACTCTGATTTAGGAATATTAAGTACATTATGGTCATTTATCCTTCCATCACTTTTTGGTATGGGTATCAATGCACCAATCTTCATCCTGATATTTTATCAGTTCTTCAAGCAGGTGCCTAAGGTGCTTATTGAGGCTGCACAGATTGACGGAGCAGGATACTTTAAGTCATTTGTTAAGATTTCACTTCCATCGGCTGTTCCTGCGATTATAACAGTATCGTTATTCTCGTTTGTATGGTACTGGAATGAATCATACCTTACAGAATTATATGTTTCAGGCGTAATGACAAAGTCGAGCTGGACATCACTTATTATCCAGTTGGATAACTTTGCAACTAATTACTCAGCATATGCTACAACTGCAACTAATGCTGTAACAAGCATTAATGAGTCAATTAATATGGCTGGTACAATGCTTTCAATGCTGCCTCTGTTAATTATGTACTTCGTACTCCAGAGATATTTCGTTGAAAGTATTGATAGAACAGGTATTACAGGTGAATAATTACTTATGGTATTTGTTGTAGAGTAAAAATGCACAAAAAAATCAGATTTAAATTATACCATATGTGCATATTTAACACGGGTTTTAAAACATGATTTAAAAAAATCTATATTATTTCATAAAAAACTATACTAATTTGAAAAAATGTGTTATAATATGCACATGATGGTAGAAATGCCAAAAACGTAATACCAAAACATATTTAAGGAGGAAACAAAATGATAAGAAAAAAACTTATCGCAGCTGCGCTTGTAGTCACTATGTTATTTGGACTTACAGGCTGTAACAAGGAAACCGGTACAAAGAACACCGGTGGTGCTACAACTGTTTCAGGAGAAACTAAGCAGGTTGATATTAATGGTATCACTTATAATGTAGCAACAGATTTAACAACGGAGAATATCGAGCTTACATACTTCCATTTTGATCAGGATGAGACAGTTAAGTATCTCGCAGACCGTTTCATGGAGTTATATCCAAACATTAAGGTTAATGCGGTATATGAGAATGTATCAACATACGGCGATACACTTCTTACATTAGTTAACAACAACCAGACACCTGATGTAATCATGTATTCTGATGCAGACTTTGCATTATCTAACATGCTTTTATCAGATATTTCAGGCTTCTGGAATACAGACCCAGAAACAAAGCAGCTTGCTTCAACAATTAATGATGCAGGTATTGGTACATTCCAGACAAATGCAAGATGGGCTGTTCCGGTTAAGTTCTTCCCGGGTGTTATGTATATTGACCGTAACGTACTTGAGACACTTAACGTAGAGGCTCCGGGCATGGATTGGACATGGGCTGAGATGATTCAGTTAATTAAGGACTGTACAGTTCTTGATTCACCAGATGGTATGGCATACTACGGATGCGGTTACTATAACAGACTTGATTCTTACTACGGTATCGCTGCAAGCCAGGATATTATCGGTGAGTTCGGTTACGATGGAACAGATTTCGATCTTGGTGTATGGGCTGTTGGAGAGCAGGAGTTCTCTGACTTAAAGCTTGGTGGATACATCGCTCCTGTAACAGAGACACAGGCAATGGAAGACTGGATGGGTGACTGGGAAGCTTGGTGTGGAGCTTCAGGACATGTTGCTTTATTTACAGAGGCATTCTGGACATATCAGGGAACATGGGCTACAGAGGCTTTCGAGCAGTATAACCTTGACATTATTCCTTACGTTGTACCAGCAGTTAGCGAGGCTGATGCATCAGCAGATCATCATTCAATTGCTACAATCGACTTCGGTGGTGTTACAACATCTTGTCAGTATCCAAGAGAGGCATATGAGTTATTAAAGTTCATGAGCTTCGGTATTGATGGATGGAAGACAAGAATTGAAGTATACAATGATACTTCATATACCAATGCTTCAGGACTTGCATTAAAGTATGACGTTATGCCAGCTCCAATCACAACTAACGAAGAGATTTGGGATGCATACATTGATATGTACTGCTCAGATATGGATGAGGAGCATAAGGCACATTGGGAGAATTACTTTGCAAGCTGTTTACAGCCAATTCCATACGGCTGGACATCAATTGCAGGATACTGGAATTACTGTGATGAGTACTTCAACAGCATTGGTATCCATGACCTTGTAGACAAGGGTACAGCTAAGGCTGCTGACTATGCAGACGAGGCAACAAGAAAGGCTAATTACTATCATGCACAGGCTATGCTCGATTACTTTGGACCATCAGGCTACAATGTATTATCTGATGAAGAAATCGCTAAGTACGAGCAGATGGTAACTGACAATCAGTAAGATTGATATGGCGTAAGCCCTATCTTAGACAGTGTTCGTGTCCGCACTGCCATCACGGACACTGTCATATAACCGGTTTTCCGGTAACAATATAAGCAGTGCAGAAAGAGGAAAATATGAGAAGGAAGTTATTAGCAGCTCTCTTAGGTGTTACTATGACAGCTACTTTGTTAGCAGGCTGTAGCAAGGAAGCAGGTAACACAGAGACAACAACTGCGGAGACAACAACCGCAGCGCCTGTTGAGACAACAACACAGGCTCCTACAGAGGCTCCTACAGCAGCTGTAGCAGAAGCATTACCAGAGACACCTTTCGCACACATTACATTTGATGGTGCAGATGAAGGTTACACAGCAGTAGTTCAGAGTGATGATGTAGGTTCACTTACAGGTGCTACATATGGAATCGTTCCAACAGATGTAACTTTCCAGTACACAAACGGACCAGTTGATCAGTGTCTTTACATTGATGGTACATTTGGTCTTGACCTTAACTTAGCTCCAACAAACACAGATACATACACAGTATCATTCTGGACAAATGCAGCAAGACTTTCAGACTACGGTCCAACACTTCAGATGGGTTACAACATGGGTATGGCTGCAGACGTTGGTAACAATGTAACATGGTTTAACGTAACACAGTCAGCTTGGGGTGCAGACTCAGCTAAGATTTTCCCAATCGTTTGGAGCCGTAATGAAGCTTCAGATGCTGCTGATGGTACAGACTGCTGGCCATGGATGTACGCATTCGATGACTCTATCCACGGAAAGAAGGAGTGGGTAATGGTTACTATCGTATGTTCAGGTGAGCAGCAGACAGGTCCTTTAGGATCAACAACAACAGGTGCTCAGTACTATGTAAATGGTGTAATGGTTTACGATTCACAGGCTAACTACACAAGCAATGCATACTTTGAGTATACATGGGATGCATCACTTGCTCCAAACATCATGAAGCCGGGCGATTCAGAGTTTGAGTCATTATTCGGTATTAACTACTGGGATACAATCTTCAAGGGTTATGTAGATGATTTATACATCTATGACACAGCTTTAACAGCAGGTCAGGTTTCTACACTTTATGCTATGGGTAACGCTTCTGTTGAGACAGTTCAGCCAGAAGGCGTTGTAGCTGAGACAGAGCCAGTTGCAGTAGTAGTAGAGCCAACAGGTATCGCTCAGGTTGGTGCTACAGATTGTTCAACAGGCTGGTGGTCAGCATTCTCTGATACACTTGAGGTACCAGTAGGTCAGACAGCTAGATTTAAGTTCGTTAACTGGCATACAGCAGAGGCTTCTAACTGGAACAACTTCTTAGTTGTATTACAGAACATGGCTGATGTTCATTCAGCAGATCCAGCTGCAACAGTAGCTAATGATCCAGCTTATGCAGAGTATGCAGTACTTCGTGCAGATAACTGGGGCTGGGGTGCTGGATACGATGGTATCGTTACTCCAGAGAACACATATGACTGGGATGCATTCCTTCCAGAGTTACAGGGTGCTACAGTTGTAGTAGATGTTACAAACAATGGTGAGACAGCAGATGTTGTAGCTACAGTTACATCACAGGCTGGTATCGTATATACACAGACATATAAGGGAATTGCTATCACAGGCGACTTACATTGCTGTTTAACAGCTGAGCTTGCTTGCCTTGATATCATTTCTATGGGCGTTGGTCCTGCATTCACAGGTGAAGTTGTTCAGACAGGTTCATACTTAGTAGGTCTTGCAGACTGTTCAACACCATGGTGGTCAAATCATGCGGACCCAATCGCTGTTCCAGCAGGTGAGACAGTAACAGTTGAGTTCACTAACTGGCATACAGCAACTAATGCAGCAGCATGGAACAATTTCTTAGTAGTATTACAGAATACTGCTACAGGTCATTCAGCAGATGAGAATCCAGAGTATGCAGAGTACGCAGTACTTCGTGCAGATAACTGGGGCTGGGGTGCTGGTTATGACGGAATTGTAACTCCAGAGTGCAATTACAATTGGGCAACATTTGTTTCAGATATGCAGGGTGCTAATGTAGTATTAGACGTTACAAATAATGGCGAGACAGCAGATGTTGTAGCTACAATTACAACAATTACTGGTGATGTATTCACACAGAAGTATGCTGGAATCGCTATCACAGGTGACTTATACTTCAGCTTATTCTCTGAGTTAGGATGCCTTGATGTAAAGTAATTAATGGAATTAATAGATAATTAATGCCATGCCAATGGGGCTGCCGTTTGGCAGCTCCATTACTTTACTATTTGCAAAAGAAAAAACTAAAATATTTTTGCAAATAGTAAAGTGATGGAGCAAACTAAAATAGATGTATCCTCACAAAAATACATTAACAGATAGGAGGCTGTGTGTAATGCAGAATGAAAAAGTACTAAAATATAATGAACCATGGATACTTCAGAGAGCAGATCCATATGTATACAAGCATACTGATGCATGGTATTACTTTACAGCATCGGTTCCAGCATACGATTGTATAGTTTTAAGAAGATCTAAGACTTTAGGCGGACTTGCAGATGCTGAAGAGAAGGTAATATGGAAGAAGCACGAGAGCGGTCCAATGAGCGAGCATATATGGGCACCGGAGATTCATTATCTCTTTGGAAAGTGGTATGTATACTTTGCAGGCGGAGAGAGAGACGATATCTGGAATATCAGACCATATGTCCTTGAGTGTCAGGGACAGGATCCATATGCAGACGAATGGATAGAAAAAGGCAAAATGACAAGAGCGGCAGAGGATGAGTTTTCATTTGAAGCATTTTCTCTTGATGCAACTATATTCGAGAATAAAGGCGAATACTACTATGTATGGGCTGAAAAGGTAGGTGTAGGCAAGCAGATTTCTAACCTCTACATTGCCAAGATGGAGAACGGCTACACCTTAAAGACTGTACAGGTATTACTTACAACACCTGATTACGATTGGGAGAGAGTTGGATTCTGGGTAAATGAAGGACCGGGCGTTATCAAGCGTAACGGTAAAATTTTCCTTACATATTCAGCCAGCGAAACAGGCATTGCCTACTGTGTAGGAATGCTTACAGCAGACGAGGATTCAGACCTCCTCGACCCTAAATCATGGACAAAGGAACGTTACCCTGTCCTTAAGAGCAATGATGAAAAAGGAATCTATGGACCAGGCCACAATTCATTCACCAAAGACGAGGAAGGCAACGATATCATAGTATACCACGCCAGAACCGAAACAGAAATCATCGGTGACCCTCTCTACAACCCAAACCGCCACGCCATGCTTATGAAAATCAAATGGAGCGCTGACGGCAGACCAGTATTCTCATTCGAGGATTAAAGAAAGGTTAAGGCAGTAATAAGCATATTAGTAGATGATTGGCTGATTATATTTAGCAAATATATATTAAGAAGCAGTATATATTTTAAGGTTCATATAAAAGCAGTAAATTTTGT
>JAZQLB010000102.1:0-9936 GCA_045542475.1 Lachnospiraceae bacterium
ATCATTTCTTCAATATAACCGGATTTTTTGTAGAATAATGGTGCTATATTATTTATACAGAGCATTCTGCGGGTTTTTAAGCGGTTTGCCTTGTATAGTTTTGTCATAAGGTCTTCAGTTATACTGGCTGCCGCTTCGGTACTTCTGGCTGAAATTACGTAGTGAACCGGATTACTGCTGAATTGTGTATTTTTTTCATTGGCTTCTATGTTTGAAAATTCATTAACCAGACTCTTATCATACAATGGATTTTTTAAGATGTTTTCTTTGCTGATTATTTTTTCGGTATAATTAAAATAGCGTATTATGTGTAGTACGTATTAATACCAAAAAATAAAATCTAATTATCTCTCTTATACGCATATACTTTTTCATAATATTCATCCTTACAAAATCTGCTGATTAAGATAGCTTTATCAATCGTTTCTTTTTCAGCAGAATTGTATTTTGTTCTGTTATTCCGCATTTTATTATTCCAGACATTATTATAAATGCAAGCCTTAACAATTCTTGTTCGCCTGCACATAAGACACAATTCTAGTACATGCTGCGAAAGAATATCCGACTCTTCGTATTCGCCGATATTTCCAAGATAGCTGGCTATAGTTCTCATAATAAACTCATAGATTATTATATAAGAATGAATTGGTGCTTTCTTTTCAAGAAGCTCCATCATTTCTTTTTGTATATACATCAATTCATTATCTTTCCAATTTGCCCGTACCATTGCAATATTGTGTATGCATTCCAGCTCTGCATTCGTAAAATATTTTTCTTTATCCGAGATAACATTATCATAAGAAATTGTGCATTCTAATGCCTGCTTAACACCTTTTTCATATTCTTCACCAGTAATCAATTTATTACCTTTCTCATTAGCTAACTTAATACTAAGCACGGTCTGTTGATTAAGAGGGATACTCATATCAATCAAAGCTTCTATCTGTTCAATACATTCCTTTGCCTTCTTATATTCCTTTTTAAGAGCATAACTATCCAGCTTTTCCTTCAACCTTTTTGCTTCATAGCTCATAGTAATTAAATCCGTCCTATGAAGCTCATAAGGAAGTCCCATTTTCTCAAAAAGCTCTGACACCTCTTCCCTCTGCGGACTACTCTTTTTGCCCTCAATTCTTCTTATTGTCCTTACCGAGCAAACACCCTCTGCCAGCTTTTCTACTGACCAGCCAAGCATCTTCCGGCGTATGCGAATAACATCATTAATACAATGTGCCTCGCCCTCAACATATAGATGTACATCGGTATCCATATATACTGATACCTTTCCTCCCGAATATAAATCATAATATACTTCATGCCAAGCCTGCGACTCCTTAACAAGCTCTATATATTCTGCTTTTTTCTTTTCAGAACAGGAATATTTATCAAGCAATTCTGTAATAATATTTATCCTTGCTTCAAGCAGTTCAATAACATAATATAATCTCTCCGAATCCCTTAATATTTCAATGGCATTATTGCAAAGCTTAAGATATTTTATAAGCATACTCTTCGTAGCCTTTTTACCATTATCCATATCCTGGCGAAACCGCCTGTACATATAGTACACAAGCTTTGGATATATCTTAGACTTATTATGAACGTCATAATTCCCGTTTTCAATATATTCAAGCAGTTCCTCACATATAGGAATAAAATCATCGCTCCTGTTATAATATGAATACTCAAGTATAAAGTTTATTTCCTGCGATGCTAATGCCATATCCTTAATAGGTCTTATATCTACCTGTGGTACAGTAAGCTTCACAGCCTCATCATATATTCTAGCCAATTCACATTCCTCACCACCACGCATATGCATAAGCTGTGCCCGCATAAACAGATAAAACTGCTTATCAAGCTTATTGTCCATATCATTATTATCAGCATATTCTTCAACGAGCCTCTCTGCAAGAGGTTCGTCATCATGTAAAAATGACTCAACAATGCGCTGCCTCTCAAGCCATTTATCGTACTCTATGCATCCCAGCATAACCTCATAATCGTCAACTGACACCCCCACCCTGTCAAACAGTCTGTCTCTCATAAGCCTGTCAGGAGTACGTTTTCCATCCTCTATAAGCTCAAGCATATTGCTGACATACAGCCCCTCTGCCAGTACCTCCGGTTCTATGCCACGCTCTATTCTAAGCTCTTTTAATACTTCACCAAAAGATTTTACCTTACTCATGTAGTTTCCCCTTTTGCAACTTAACTACATGTATAATATCATGTCTCGTTATAATTACTCAAGCTTTTGTTTAAAAATATTTCCGTAATGTAACAAAAACGGAGGTCCTGTATCTCCTGACCTCCGCAAAAATCCGATTTAATTATATTCTATATATTCCATATTTCCAATATAGCAGCCTTCTTCACCAAATACATAGTCAAACGCCCAATACCCATCCAAACCATGAAATCTGATTTGTATTTTATCTGTATAACACTCTCGTTCTACGCTATCTGCATAATCATTCATGGTCAAATTGTATAACTGCATCTTTCTTAATGACAGAGAACCATCTTCTCCTATCTTAAAAATATCATCACTCCAACCATTCTCCTTTAACTTCTCTACTATAGGGATTGCATACTCCTCGTACAACTTAAAATCCATTGTTTCTCCCTTGAATCCTCCGGCAAATACAGTATCAATTATTTCTCCGTAGCATGGAGATAAATCCTTTCCCTCTGCTATATCATATATAAAAAATATATCATGTATATCCGTATCGTCATTAACTATCAAAATAAACTCATCTACACCATCACCTGTGAAATCTCTTCTTACAATATGCGTATACACATTAAGATTTGTAATCCATGGTACCTCAACGTGCTTATCGTCATACTCAATATACATCTTCCCTGACGTGAGTTTTTCCCATATAAGCCTTACATCCGGATGTGTATATACAAAATCATATTCTTCCGTATCATAATTGTACTCATAGGCATAATATATTCCTTGCTCCGGATGGTTGTATATTGATAAATCGGCAGGGTATATCGGGTCATGTTGTTCCTGTGATTCAGACTCTGTTGTTTCAATCTGCTGTTCAGTTACATGTGAGCTTGTTATATCCTCTAATGCAGACTCACTAAAAGTTTCTGTTACTTCATTATTACTTTCATCCTCTTCTATTGTAGCATTTTCTGTATTAATACCACTTACTTCTACCTGACCAGTTTCTTTGTTGTCAGTTAAAGTGTTATTTTTAGTACATCCTGTGAAAAAAATACAAATGAATGTTACAAATAAAATTAGACTTTTTTTCATACTAAACCTCTCTCATACTACTGCTGAATAAATTGCTTGTCACAAAAAACATTAAATCCATAATCTAGATAAGGTGCCAAATTATTAAATTCAGGACTTGTATATGTTATAAATTGATCTTTTTGAGTAACAACGTCATATGCCGTTGTTACTAACTCAAAATCCGAGTTGTTTGATTTCATTCTGTTATAGATAACCCATGCGACACAATCCTGATCATTTGTATATCTCCACGATTCTAAACGTAATACTCTTGCTACAACTGTTACCGGATCTAATACTTCTCTAGCTTTACCTGACAAATTAATTCCTTCTGTGTATATCTTAGCATTTACTTCATACTCAGGATAATATAATTTTAATTCTTCTGCTTTCATAAAATCAATACCATCTATAAAACGCCTTAATTCAGCAC
This sequence comes from Lachnospiraceae bacterium, assembly GCA_045542475.1. Classification (GTDB taxonomy): domain Bacteria; phylum Bacillota; class Clostridia; order Lachnospirales; family Lachnospiraceae; genus CAG-882. The sequence goes on from JAZQLB010000102.1 coordinate 3,699, forward strand.
TATAATATCTTCCGCAATAATACCATCCTGTTTCCTCGTCCCAATAGCTTTTTCCCCATCTGATAGGATTGATATTTCCTATAAAACATTCATCATCCGTCATATCAATCCAGTTGCCATCACCATCTTTTCCAAGAGTTGATACAAAGCAGTCTCCGTTATATTGATATAATGCTAACACTTCTCCATTTTTACTAATCCCTGTAATAATTCCATTTTCACGTTGATAATCGTATGTCTCACCTTCATAAACAAAGCCTGACATATAATATTTAAAATCCTCTTCTGAAAACTCATATAAATATGATATATTTCTATCTTCGGATGTTTCTGAAATCAGATTGCCATCCTCATCATATGCATAACTCATTTTAACATCATTTGTTATCTTTTCGACTCGATTACCATCCTCATCATATTTAAACTCTAATGACACTACTACTGCAAGAATCATTCCAAAAAAATTAAGTTTTTTATTGATTAGTTAATCTCCTTACACTTTAATCTTAATAGTATAAATTCTTTTGCAAAAGTAAATACCTACATATATTATTTTACCACAGCAGACAAATAAAACTGTAGTACCCGATAAGCCGATACTACAGTCTGAAAAACATATTTATTTTACAATCTCTATTTCACTAACCAACCAGCTTCCATCCTGTAAAACCAAAGTCACATTGCGGTCCGCACCCTGAAGCTTTGTAGTCTCGTTATACTCTCCCATTACTTTTATCTGAATCTTATCTGCTGCCACTGATATAAGCTCTATTTCACCTCTATCCAGCTCCGAAAATGCAGCAGGTCTCATACATAATTTTCCATCAAGTTCTTCATATATAGGTATCTCGCTATATATATATGGTTCATAAAAAGTCGTTTGTGCAAACTCTCCTGTACATACCTTCTCAACCTCCTGCATCAGTTCGCCAAGAGTATCAATATCTCCATCTGCATAAAATAATACATCTGCCACATTAGTGCTTTCCACTATACTTCCATGTCCCAAACCTTGCACCCAAATGTTATCATACATCTCCTTGTAATTATCCCATGCTGTCTCTGCCACACTTAGGGCTTCCGTATCAGAAAGAACCGGTTCCTTACTGCATCCTGTTAAGCCTAATACCAACACGGCAACAACTATAAAAAGCTTTTGTATTTTTCTCATTATAATTATCCTCCTCACAAATCTTATCTGTTGCTTATGGGCTTATTATAGCACATTACAATTTTGAAGTTGTTACAAAATTCTTAAATATTGTTACAAATATATTAAGTTTTGTTACGGAAATGTTACATGGTATTAATCTTTCCTATACTCCGCCATGCTCGCTCCTCGCCTACGCTGCGCTCCGGCTCGGGGCGCCAGCTGTCGCCGTACATTTTAAGAAAAAAAGACACTTCAACAAGTGAGCTTGTTTCTGCGTCTTTTTCCCTTAAAATGCATGGCTCATAGCCAAATGGCTTTATTTACGGAAAGCCAGACTATTCCACATTAATTCATTCTTTAACTGACGGATTGTTGTATCCTTGTCAATGTATACTGCTTCGATTCCCATGTACTCAGCCCAGTCACCCATCTGCTCTGATGTTAAGTCATAAGAGAATGCTGTGTGGTGTGCACCACCTGCTAAAATCCAAGCCTCTGCACCTGTCTTAAGGTTTGGCTCCGGTGTCCAGAATGCTGTAGCTACAGGAAGCTTTGGCATAGGCTTTTCTGTCTTCTTACAGTTAACATCGTTAATGATAAGACGGAAGCGGTCACCAAGATCGATAAGTGATGTAGCAACTCCCTTTCCTTCCTTAGCTGTGAATACAAGTCTTGCCGGATCTTCTCTGTCACCCATTGATAATGGCTGCTCCTTAATGGCAATCTTGCCATCAGCAACTGATGGACATACCTCAAGCATATGCGCCTGAAGGATACCTTCCTTACCAGGTACAAGGTTGTATGTGTAGTCCTCCATGAATGAAGTACCCTTTGCATTCTTCATTCCTGAAGTCATAATCTTCATAACACGAACCATGGCTGCTGTCTTCCAGTCACCCTCGCCACCGAAGCCGTAGCCCTTCTCCATAAGTCTCTGGATAGCAAGACCCGGAAGCTGCTTTAAGGCACCAAGGTCACCAAAATGTGTAACGATTGCCTGATAGTTCTTCTCCTCTAAGAATCTCTCGAAACCAAGCTCAATACCAGCCTGAACTGCTACGTGCTCACGGAATTCCTTCTCATCTCTTCCCTCAAGAAGAATATCGTACTTGCTGTAGTACTCCTCAACAAGAGTATTAATATCAGCCTGAGATACTGCTGCTACTGCCTCTGCGATTTCATTTACCGGATAAGCATCGATTTCCCAACCAAACTTAATCTGAGCCTCTACCTTATCACCCTCTGTAACTGCAACATTTCTCATGTTGTCGGCGATACGCATTACTCTGATGTGACTGCTCTCGATTACACCGATAGCTGTACGCATCCATGAACCGATACGCTTCTGAACCTCTTCATCTGACCAGTGACCCATAACAATCTTACGAGCCTTGTTAAGACGTGAGAAGATGTGACCATACTCTCTGTCACCATGAGCTGCCTGATTCTCATTCATGAAATCCATGTCGATTGTATCGTATGGAATCTCCATGTTAAACTGTGTATGTAAGTGAAGTAATGGCTTTCTGAACTCCTGAAGTCCAAGAATCCATGACTTAGCTGGTGAGAAGGTATGCATCCAAGTGATAACACCTGCACACTCCTCATCCATATTAGCCTCGTTAAAGGTCTTTCTGATTAATTCGTTAGTGATTAAGGTTGGCTTCCAAACTACTTCAAATGGAAGGTTGCCTGACTTATTTAATTCTTCAACAATAATTCTTGAATGCTCTGCTACATTAGCAAGACACTCATCTCCGTATAAATCCTGTGAACCTGTACAGAACCAAAACTTGTATGACTTCTCTTTAATCATTTTTCGTTCTCCATTTCTTAAAGCGTATATTGTAACGAACAGGTCTGCAACGCTTCATACAAACCCTATCTGACATATATTATAAAATTTCCTGCTTCCATATTCAACTCCACAAATCTGCCATTTTCTAAAAAAAGTTACCTATTCCGACTTTTACAAGATTGAAATTGTCCCCTATCCGAGTTATTATATATTTAACAGTTCAGACATCATAGATAAAACAAGTACATTTTACTTGCATGAAATATATCTGAACCGTCATAACCTACCAACATCTTGCAAGGGAGATTTTATTTTGAAGCTGTATGAATTATGCCAAAAAATCACAAGCACCGACAATCCGCTTCTGCCTACCGGTCACAAATTAGGGTCAAGACTTATCTGTCCGGAATATTCCAAATCAGCCAAGGAGGTTAAGACCTATCCTCTGCCTATGGATAACCGTATCTTTGCCCTGTGCTGGAATATCAGCAGTATCGGAAATATGCGTTCCACATTATGTCCTGCCCCTATGAAATTTTATTACAAATATGATTTTTCCCACGGTGAAAAGACACAGCTCCATACCCATAATTATATTGAGCTAGCCTATGTTGTTAAGGGTGAATTCCGCCAGAAGATTTTAGGACAGGATATAAGCTTTAAGGAGGGCGAGCTCTGCCTTATTGATAAGAACTGCTTTCATCAGGACTATTTAACGGACGAGCCCTTGATTGTGCTTTTTTTTGGCATTGCAAATGATATGTTTTCTGAGGTTATGGATGAGAATATTGCTACTGAAAAGATAATTTCATTCCTACAGACTTCACTGCTTACCCAGAAAAATGTGCAGCAATATATACATTTTAAGCCCACAGGTAATGCAAATGAAGCCTTGGAGGACTGTATGTGCCAGCTTCTTAATGAGCTTCTTAATGATGAAGCCGGTGCAAGCTACATCAGAAAGGGCTTGTTGCTTCGTATTTTTAGAATACTCAGCAGTAAGTATGAATTCTCTCTTTCAAAGGAACAGCAACGAGTAATGAACTGGATTGTATTTGAGGAGGTGTCGGAATACATTATTAACCACATAAATACAATTACGGTTTCCGAGCTAGTTGACACCTTCCATTTTCAGGAGGATTATTTTAACAGACTGATTAAGAAAAAAACGGGACTTACATACTCTGCCTATGTACAGCAGATAAGACTGTCCAATGCCGAAAAGCTTCTTTCTACCAGTAAGATGAGCATTAATGAGATTGCAGAAGCCAGCGGCTATCATAATAAAGGTTATTTTTACAAAATATTTCAAAAAAAATATGGCATGACACCATCAGAATACAGAAAAAAACATACTACGCATAGCTAATAATGAATCCTCTTTCAGGACAAACTAGTACAAGAACTTATTTTTGGAGGAACATAAGCTATGCGTAAAATTCTTAAATTTAACACTAAATGGGCATTCACCAAGGATGCCGATGCGATTCCGGCTTCCTTGCCGACTAAATGGAACTTTGTAAATCTGCCACATACATGGAATAACATTGACGGTCAGGACGGTGGCAATGATTATTACCGTGGAACTGGCTACTATGCAAAGCAGTTTGAAAAAGCAGATTTGCCGGAGGCTTTAAAATATTATCTGGAAATTAATGGTGCCAACTCCTCTGCCGATGTATATCTAAACGGCAAGCATTTAGCTCACCATGATGGCGGCTACTCTACATGGCGAGTTGATATCACAGATGCACTTTCTACTAATAATCTTCTTGTAATTACCGTGGATAACTCTGCAAATGACAGGGTATACCCTCAGCAGGCTGACTTTACCTTCTACGGCGGTCTTTATCGTGATGTTAATATTATTGCGGTTGCTGATTCTCATTTTGACTTGGAATACTATGGTGGTCCCGGAATTATGGTTACTCCTGTCGTAAATGGTCAGAATGCAGCTATTGAAATGGAGGTATTTCTTACCAATCCAAAGGACAATCAGACCCTTGTATATACCATCAGAGATAAGCAGGCTGATATTATTGCCACCACCACCCTTCCCGTAAACGAAACAAAAACAACACTTAATATCGAAAATGTCCGTCTTTGGCACGGAACCATTGACCCTTACATTTATTCTGCACAGGTAGAATTAATGGAGGGTGATAAGATACTTGATGATGTTATTACACATTTTGGCTGTAGAACCTTTAAGATTGACCCTGAAAAGGGCTTTATTTTAAATGGCAAGCCTTATCCGCTTCGTGGTGTATCACGCCATCAGGACTGGTGGGGACTTGGTAATGCATTGTTGTATACACATCATTTGCAGGATGCCAGTATTATCCGTGAAATGGGTGCAAATACCATCCGTCTTGCCCACTATCAGCATGACCAGTATTTTTATGATTTATGCGATTCCTATGGCTTTGTGGTATGGGCTGAGATTCCTTATATTTCAAATCATATGGATAACGGAACTGAGAATACCATTTCACAGATGAAGGAGCTTATTATTCAGAATTATAACCACACAAGCATTGTTGTATGGGGTCTGTCAAATGAAATCACCATGGCTCATACCACCCCTGCTCTTCTTGAAAATCACAAAATATTAAATGATTTAGCTCACGAGCTTGATAAAACAAGACTTACCACTATCGCCTGCGTATCAATGTGCGATATTCATGACCCATATATCCAGATACCCGATGTGGTTTCTTATAACCATTACTTTGGCTGGTATGGCGGTGATACTTCAATGAACGGTCCTTGGTTTGACAAGTTCCATAAAGAATTTCCTAATATTCCAATCGGTGTCAGCGAATACGGCTGTGAGGCACTTGACTGGCATAGCTCTAACCCTACACAGGGTGACTACACTGAGGAATATCAGGCTTATTATCATGAGGAATTAATTAAGCAGTTATTTACCCGTCCTTATATCTGGGCAACTCATGTATGGAATATGTTTGATTTTGGTGCCGATGCCAGAAATGAAGGCGGCGAAAACGGTCAGAACCACAAGGGTCTTGTAACCTTCGACCGAGTATACAAAAAGGATGCCTTCTATGCCTACAAGGCTTGGTTATCAGATGAGCCATTTGTTCATATCTGTAGCAAACGATATGTGGACAGAGTTGAGCCTGTAACCAAGGTAACTGTGTACTCTAATCTGCACGAGGTTGAGCTTTTCGTAAATGGTAAGAGCCTTGGTAAAAAGGCAAGTCCTGAGCATTTCTTCTATTTTGATGTACCAAATGAGGGAATCTCACTTATTACTGCTATTG
>JAZQLB010000103.1:0-20053 GCA_045542475.1 Lachnospiraceae bacterium
TCCGGTGTTAATATTCCGCTAAGAATTTTGATTGTGGAGCTTTTGCCCGCTCCATTAGGTCCGATGTAACCAACCATCTCACCATCGTTAATGGTAAAGCTTACATCATCAAGTGCACGAATCTCTTCGTACTCCCTGCTAAACAGGGCTTTGCACGCCTCCTTAAAGCCTGCATTACGTTTTGCAACCTTGTACGATTTGCATACATTCTCCATCGTAATCATAGTTACTTCCTCCTGGTAGTTATATTTTGCGATACCTAAGCATCAATATCTTGCCAAGTCGGTCTGGTTCTGTCTGGTTTTTGCCAGACTGATACCGAAGGTAAAATATTTAGTTGTGCCCTCGCCCGCTTTGGGAGAGGGAAAATAATTGTAGCACTTATGACTTTGCTGTGTCAATGATTTTGTATTTATTTTAGTACAAAAATAGCTGTCACATTTAGATTTTTCAATCATAAATGTGACAACCGCTGATTTCATCCATTAGATTTCTTTTTCATATTTAACACGATAGTAGATTCCATATCCTACCACCCAAAGATATGCCACAATCAAAAGCAATATCAATTCAATGCTAACTCCCATTAATGCAAAAGCAATCATTAATGCCCCAAAAACAAAAAACATCATATCATATGCCTTTGCTTTTGACATATTGGCAATCATAACATTTCGTTCGTCATTTACCTCTATTTCCTTTTGCTGTGCCAGCTCCGGGTGTTTTTTCAAAGCTTTTTTACCAATAATGTTACCCATACTGCCGCCAAAAACACCGCAGCCGATACCAATGCACACATATGGAAGCGAGCACATAATTCCCTGTGGCTCTTCTACAATCTTTATCAAGGCTAAGCCTGCAACAAGTAAAAAAAGTCCAATCACAACTGTACAATAATCCTTATTATTTTTCATCTGATTCCTCCTCATAAATAAAAATCTCTTCAATACTCATGTCAAAAAATCTTGCTATCTTAAACGCCAATGTAATAGAGGGATTATATCGTCCATTTTCTAACGAGCCTATAGTCTGCCTCGACACCTTTAAAACTTCCGCCAGCTCTTCCTGACGAATTCCTCTGCTCTTTCTAAGCTCTTCCAGTCGGTTTTTCAAGCTGTGCCTCCTTTCGTGTTTTTATTATGGAAAGTTTGCTTTCCATTTGTTATTATATGCAATTATGAGAGTAATGTCAAGTTAACTTTCCATTTTTATTTAAAAAATATTATTGAAATATCTTGCAAATTATAGTATGTCAATATATAATCTAGATTATAATAATCGTGATTATATTTTAAAAAAAGAGGTGATATAATGTTTATTGGTCGTGAAACAGAATTACAATTTCTGGAAGATAAATACAGCCAGCCATATGGACAGCTTATCGTTTTATACGGCAGACGGCGTATTGGCAAAACAGAAACCCTAAAGGAATTCTGTAAAAACAAGCCACACGTATTTTATTCCTGTAGCGAATGTACTGATACGAAGCAATTAGCTTCCTTTTCAGAAAAAGTACTACGTCAGAATATGCCTATGTCTAAATATATTAAGCTTTTTTCTAATTGGGAAATGGCATTAGAGAGCATTACTGAATTTCCATCTGAGAATAAAAAACTGCTCATAATTGATGAGTTTCCTTATATGTGCCGTGGAAATTCCGAGATACCATCAATCCTACAGAATCTTTGGGATAACAGATTAAAAAATGAAAATGTAATGATTATTCTGTGTGGCAGCTCCATGAGCTTTATCGAAAAGGATTTACTTTCAGAAAAGAATCCCTTATACGGCAGAGCTACCGGTATTTACAAGATGACCGAACTGTCTTTTTCGGATGTAATTAAGTTTTTCCCTGAGTACTCTCCTATTGAACAGATTACTGCTTATTCTATTCTTGGAGGTATTCCACACTACCTGAATCAGTTTAATCCTACACTTTCTCTATGTGAAAACATAAAGAAAAACATTCTGACAAAGGGTTCTATTCTATATAGCGAGGTTGAATTTTTATTACGTCAGGAGCTTCGTGAAACTGCCGTTTACAATACAATCATCGAGGCAATTGCTCTTGGCAACACAAAACTAAATGACATTTTTACCAAAACACAAATCGAAAAAACAAAGCTGACAGCATATCTTCGTAATTTGATGGATTTGGGAATTATTGAGCGCGAGTTCTCAATCGCTGACAGCATAAAGGAGCAGGCTGCTGCCAGCCGTGGAATTTATCGTCTGACAGATAATTTTTTCAGGTTTTGGTATCGCTTTGTCTTCACCTCATTTTCTGATTTGGAAGCCGGCGACACAGACGGCGTATATCAATATTTTATTGAACCTGAGCTTCACGAATTCTGTGCTTTGATATTCGAAAATCTCTGTCGCGAATATATTCAGAGAAAAAATCGAAAAAATGAATTATCTACACGCTATATAAAAATCGGGCGTTGGTGGGGAAAAATCACTAAAGATAAGAAAACTATCGAAACCGAAATAGATGTAATGGCATACGATAATAAAAACGCGCTGCTCTTAGGCGAATGCAAATATAAAGTAGTCCCTTTTGACTTAACCGACTATAGGAATCTGATTGATAAAACTCCTGCAAATTCCACGGTTGTCACTTACTACTTATTTTCTCAGAGTGGTTTTACTGATGCTATTAACAAATTAGAAAATGATACTTTGCATCTGATAAAACTTGAGGAATTAATGAAAGAATTTTACTAAACTAATAATGAGCTGTGTATTAATGGCTTAATGCACAGCTCATAGTCTCATATATTACACTTTTCCCTATCTATAAATTCCAAATACTTTTTAATCCCATTGATATGCATAAAAAACACCTTCTCCGGCATCTCCTCCACAATTTTCTTAACCTCATCCACATGCATCCAGCGAATATCCTCTGTCTCATTAGAACACTCTAACAGTTCGCCCTCCGCCTCGCATATAAAGGTATTAAGAATTATGGAATACGCCCCTGACAGATTCTGTGTAACGCAAAACGGCGTAAAAGAAAGCGTTGTAACATTACCAATTTTTGTAGAAACAGCACTTTCCTCACCATGAATTTTCGTTATCCTTAAGCCTGTTTCCTCCCAGACCTCTCTTCGGAGAGCCTCAAAAATATTTTCATATTCCCTTATTTTACCTGCCGGAATCTCAAGCATACCATTGGTCAGACCGCCATCTTCCTTTTGACGGGTCTGAATAAGAATATATTTTTCATTATCAACAGTTTTCTCAATAATCGCACCAACGCAGGGCTTTGCAAAGATTTCTTCTGTCATAAGTACACCTCAGTATTTTAGTTTAATTCTATTATTCTTCACTCGGCAGCTCTTCCAAGAAAATCTCCATTATCTTTTCCCAAACCTCATCATCCCTCACATATGACTCGCCTAAGAAACTGATAGAATCCCCGGAACCCGTTATCATAATCTCTTCATCAGCCGTACACAGATAAAAGCTGCTTGTCCCAAGCTTCGCCGATAAGGTGGTATTCTCCTGCAAGTCCATGGAAGCAAGAAGCATGTAAATATCATGTATTTTTTCGGTATCAGTTATTACATAATCCTCGGACGCCACGGAAAACTTTATTCCTGTAATTTCCTTGTATAGCTCTTCGGTGAATATATTGTTATTGTATATATCTGAATCTATTTTCTTTGAACAACCGCTAATACTAAAAATTATAATTAACAATATAATAATATAAACGTTGCTCCTACTATATTTTTGCAATTTCTAACCTCCTTACATATGCTAGAAACATCACCATTTTATTATATACATTATTCACACCTACTTATCAAATCCAGCTCCCACGCATCAAGCAATTCCCCATAGCTACAGCCTAACACCTCATCAAGTAAGCTATAATCCTTATAGACCTCAAATACCTTATCTTCCCCATAAGTTTTAATCATATAATTAATTAGTGAACCAGCCCTCTCATATGACATCTTCATCTGAACATTCTCTCCATGAATTCCATAGCCCTCATACCCAAGACATTCCATATAAGCTGCACGTTCATAAAAAGCTTCTAAGTCATACTTTATATTCTCCTCAGATGTGTCATTCTGAGTCAGGTTAACATAGGCATTATATGCTTTGGTATATTCTTCTTCCTCCGCACCTGCACCATTCCGTATTACCTCATAGTCGCCGGCACAATATACCCATTGAGGTGTTTCACTAACCAAAGAACTTCTTCCGTTTTGCTGATATATATCCATATATACCGCCAGCCCCTCTACCATCCACTCCTTACCATCGTCCCTTGCAGTCAGATAATGTACATATTCGTGAAGTCCGGAGGATAGTGAAACAATCGTTGCTGTATTATTAAAAGAATTGTAACCACTTTTATATATAACGTCGTACTCTCCAGGCATATAAAAAAACATTTTCAATCTATCTGCTTTTATATCAAACCATGGAGACAGATATTCCTTCGCAACCTCTATATCCTCTTCCAGATAATTAAAATACACTACCATCTTATGATAATCAAAAAGCTCCGCTCCCATAGTCTTTGATTCAAACCATAACACCTGCATGTAGGAATTAATATACGATATTGTGGAAGCAGAATGTACAATGTATGGATATTTCTCCCTATCCATACCAACATTTCTTTCAAAACGGATTGCGTAACTATATGGCTCTTTATTACATTCTAAACCAAGAACATTCATAGCCCATTCATTTATTCTATTACAATATGCTTTATCAAACGATGTATCCAATGCATATGATGAAATAAGTAATGAATTCAGCTCTGCTGCTCCATACTCCCTAATCAGATATTCTACGAAGGAAACTGCTATACTTCTCGAAATTTTACTAAGCTCCTCATCAGCATATGCCTCCTTAAACAAAGGCATATTCAAATCCAGTATCTCACTAATTGTGACCGCATCCATGCTATTAAGATATTCTGCAACAACCTCACTACCATAACACTCAAGCGGCTTAAGCTTTAACTGTTTCATCATATAATCCGCATAACCATAAATTAAACCGTAATTGGCATACTCTCCATATATCCCCTGCAAAAGTATAATAATATCGTCCAAACTACTATCAAATGCCGTATCATAAAAAGCCTTTCCATATACACCCTGTTGATTTAATCCTTCTCCAAAATATACGGAAAATTTATCTGGCAGAACATTTTCATCAGTCTGCAATATTCCAAGAACCCTGCTTACATCAGCTATTACTTCTCTTCTTTGATTGTTATCATACTTATCTGCTTCAAAATAATATGCTATTCCTTCATACTCAACATATTCAAAGTTTAAATAATAGCCACTTTTCTGAACCTTTCCTTCATATTCACTATATGTAAGATTTTCTGGAACATTATTACGTTCGCACCCACATAATAAAAATATACTTACTGCCACACACAACAACAGATACTTTATCCTTTGTCCCATTCTACACTCTCCCTTAATTCATAAAAGGGCATCACTCACGCAATGCCCTTTCCTATGTACCCTAATTAAATTCTTGATTAAATACTCTCAACCGCAGCCTTCTCCACAGCAAGACCAGCCTTGAATCTCTCAATATACTTATCAAAGCCCTCAACATCAGCCTTATCAGCATCCATTGTTGTGCCCTCAACACCTGCAAATACCTTATTGTTAAGGTAATCAGAAAGTGATTCGCCCTCTTCCTTCTTAAGCATGTAAGAAGCAAGAACTGCCATTCCCCATGCGCCGCCTTCTCCTGCTGTCTCCATTACGGTAACAGGTGCATCCATAGCCGCTGCAAGGAAGCTCTGACCTACGCCCTTTGTCTTAAAGAGACCGCCGTGGCCTGTGATAGAATCTACCTTTACACCCTCTTCCTTAAGAAGAATATCAAGACCAATCTTAAGTGTTCCAAGTGAAGCGTATAAGTGGCTTCTCATAAAGTTAGCAAGGTTGAAATTGCAGTTAACCTCACGGGCAAATAATGGACGACCCTCGTCAAAGTGTGTAACACCCTCACCTGAGAAGTAGCCATATGATACAAGACCGCCACAATCCTTATCGCCTTCAAGTGCTCTTGTGTAAAGTGTTCCGTATAACTTATTCATATCTACAGGAATGCCCATTGCCTCTGAGAACTCCTTAAAGATGTTAACCCATGCATTAAGGTCTGATGTACAGTTGTTACAATGTACCATTGAAACAAGGTCTCCTGCTGGTGTTGTAACAAGGTCGATTTCAGGATATACCTTTGAAAGCTCCTTCTCCATAACGATCATGGCGAATACACTTGTTCCGGCAGATACATTACCTGTTCTTACAGTTACGCTGTTAGTAGCAACCATACCTGTTCCTGCATCACCCTCCGGTGGAGCAAGTGGGCTTCCAGCCTCAAGCTTACCTGTTGGGTCAAGGAGCTTAGCGCCCTCCTCTGTTAAGTAACCAGCATTATCACCTGCTAAAAGAACCTCAGGCATGATATCCATAAGCTTCCATGGTAAATTCTTATCAGCGATAAGCTCATCAAACTGAGCTACCATCTTAGCATTGTAATTTCTTGTCTCGATATCGATTGGGAACATACCAGATGCCTCACCAACACCGATAACCTTCTTGCCTGTTAACTTCCAGTGAACGAAGCCTTCAAGTGTTGTCATGTAGTCAATCTGTGGAAGATGCTCTTCGCCATTTAAAATTGCCTGATATAAATGTGCGATACTCCATCTCTGTGGAATATTATAGTTAAAGAGTGCTGTAAGCTTGTCAGCAGCCTCCTCAGTAATTGTATTTCTCCATGTACGGAAAGGAACTAAGAGCTTGCCCTCCTTGTCAAATACAAGATAGCCGTGCATCATAGCTGAGAATCCCATGGCTGCAATCTTCTTAAGCTCTACACCATACTTTTCCTTAACATCAACAACAAGGTTCTTGTATGCATCCTGGAGACCTCCCCAGATGTCATCCTCGCTGTATGTCCAGATACCATTCTCATATCTGTTCTCCCACTCGTGATTACCTGATGCGATTGGTGTGTTGTTATCATCAACTAACACTGCCTTAATTCTTGTTGAACCAAATTCAAGACCAAGAACTGCTTTACCATTTTCGATTAATTCTGCTACATTCTTCATTTTGGTATTTCCTCCCTATTCTTCGTCATCATATTCATCCACATCCTCAAAGTCTGCTTCCTTTAAGGTAAGGGTCTGACGAACCTTTTTAAACAGGCGATTGCCTATATGCCTTCCCGCATTGGCGGCGGCAGTATCCATTATGTCCTTTACTTCAAGAACAATATTACCCTGATCATCATTATGCAGTCTGCTAAGTATAAGATACAGCTTAAGAAGAGCCTTATCTTCTATCTTCCAGCCATTCTCTGCCGCATAGTCCTTGGCAATTCCTACAAGCTCATTCACCGTATACTGCTTAAGTAAAAATCTTCCTGTAAACATTGCCGCAAAATCAGGATTCTCCATAAATATCTTATTAATGCCGAATTCTTCATCAGCAATTATAATAAGCGTGCCCTCTGTCTCCGAGCTCATGAACCCAACAAGGTCTGTAATTCTCTCTCTTATAAGCTTTCCTGCATTCTCGATAATCAGAGTCCCTCCAAGAAGCTTTCTTTTTACTGTGCCAATACCCTTGGCATTAAGATTCTCCGCTGTGGTTCTGGCGATAGTCTGCTCCCGTTCATCATCAAATGCATGAATCGCTTTTACCAGATTAACTGCAAATGCAGTTTTATCGGTTGATTTATTTCCCATAACAGCAGCATTACCGCTTGAGGAGGTTCCGTCAGACTTAAGCAGTCTTTTCTCACCAATAAAATCACTAAGATGAGATTCCATACCGCTCATATATAAATATTTACCGAGAAATTTCCTTTCCTCCGGCTGTAAAACATAATTAGCTATATCATCATATATATTATGCTCAGCAATAGCTTCATTCATTGTATCGTCTATTATTTTTTCGATACCAGCCGAAATAGCCTCATCAAGGTCAGGGAAATCATCCTCGTCTGCTGCCTTAGCAAAGCCTGTTGCTTCCTGTACTTCTTCCGGTTCTGCTTCCGTTACTACAGCTTCCGGCTCCTCATAAACCTCTCCGTTAAAATCCTCCACCTCAGGAATTTCTTCAAACTCAATTTCAGCTTCCTCAACAACTTCTGGCACAACTTCGGATTCTTCAAGCTCTGCTTGTACAGGCTCTGGTTCTACAGGCTCCGTTTCTGCTTCTACAATTTCAGGTTCTGTAACTATCTCCCGTGGTTCCTCCATGCCTGCATCCTCAGTTACCTCAAGTGTTACAGCCACTTCCTCGGTCACATCAACCGTAATTTGGTTATCCACTACCTCTGTTACCTGCTCTGTCACCTGATTGCAAGCCTTCTCCTCTTCCTCCAGCTCCGAAAGCCATTGCATAATATCCATCTGGCCCTCTATCTGGTCATCAACAGGCTCCTGAACCGCTTCCTGCTTGTTAATGCCTGCCTTTATTGCTTCCACATCAAGGATTACTGTTGCTGCCTCCGAGTTCTCTGTCTGAACACGGTTTCTTGAAGACTTTCTCCATTGATGCTTATTAATAATAATCTCTTTAGTCGGCTCATTCTCCAGCTGCTCGGCACTATACTCTGTTATTGTATTCTCATCCAGCATGGCTTCCTTCTCTTCACGATTCTGGTATGCCTCCATTATCTCTTCTAGACTTGCCTTTAATTCCTGCTGAAGATTCCTTGTGTCGTATACTGAATAATCCTTTATCTCAATCTTGATATCGTCTACGTCAGTCTCCGGTTCCGTCTGCTTATTCTGTACTGCCTCCAGCTGAACCTGCTCCGTTTCTTCTGCTGCCTGAACCTCAGGCTCTTGTGTAACAGCATTAAATACCTCTTCTTCACCATGTTCATCAGCTGCTTCATTCTCCGGAACCACAGGCACCCATGTAGTGGTATTCTCTAATGGGTCTTGCTCCTCATCCTCATAAGCAGAGGTATACTCTGTTAATACCGGCTTATGTTCTTCCTTATAGGAATCTGCTTTATGGGAATCTTCCCTGTAAGCCTCTTCCTCATAAGTCACTTTCTCCTCCGTTGCCTCCGGACGAATAATCTCTTCCAAAGCAGTACTATTGTCAGATATGTTTTTCCCAACAGGCTCTTCCATAGGAACAAGCTCTTTTGCAATAACACTCTTAACCTTATTTTTAAAGCCTGCCGGTATAATGGAAAGGATATTCGAGCGTTTCAAGGATGTATCCTCTTTTTCCTCTTCCGAATTATCCCAATCCTCATCATCCAATACCAGCTCTATCTTCTCAGGAGCTTCATCCAACTCAGGCTCCACAATCGCTTTAACTGTGGTCTCCTCTGTTTCCGTATATTCCTCCTCTGCCGCCTCTTCTTTTACTTCCTCTGTGGCAATACTATCATAATCAAGTCCCAAAGAAGATATTCTTTCCAGACGAGCCAGCCTCTCCTCCTGTGATGGAGTTAAAGGTGCATACATTTTCTTAAGACGTAATGCTTTCTCTACATACACACCCTCCGAAAACCAGAGAACCATGTCATCACATTCTTTAACACAGCGGTCTGCAAGACCTGCCTCACTATAAAGTGAAGCAAGCTCATACGCATATACTTCGTCTAATTCATTTTCCTTATATTCCTCAAGAATATCAATAAGCTCACCTACCGGCGCCCCCTGTGCCTTTCTAAGCTTATACTGCAAGGTATATCTTGCAGAATCCCTAGGCGCCATATCTACAAATTCACGATATACATCAGCCGCCTCATCGTAATCCTTAAGCTTAATGTACATCTCCGTAAGTGTCGCAAGAAGTCTTCTGCCACCAAGATTACGATTATATGCATGGATACATACATTTCGTGCCTTATCATACTTACCAATAGCAATATATGCATCTATGGCATTGGACATAACCGACCATTGCTTCATTTTCTTCCATTCCAGCTGGTCTGCTACCCTTGCAGCAGTTGCATAATCGCCCTTTCTTACGAGCTTGCTTAACTGTTCTATTTTTATGCTTAACTCATGCTTGTCCAAGATTGTTCACCTCATACAATATTTGTTACACTATTCGACAAAATTATACTACATATAGTGTATCACAGCTATTATAGAAAATCAAAACTTTCCTGTGAAAAATTTAACCTTTCGTATTCAAGCTCGCTATCAGTAACCTGACTTCTATAATCCACCACAACAGTCTGCTGTTTATTACCCACTAATTTCTGCCCTAACACGTAATTAACATCAAATCGTCCTGTTATGGCAGGGGTCGCACCTCGTGCCGGAACAATAAGCTGTACGTGATTTGTCTTAAGCAGCTTAAAAATAGGCTCCCAGATATAGACATCCTTTGCAGCACCAAAAGGATTATCAATAAATATTGTTTTTCCAAGTATTGATGCCTCCTTGCCGCCTGCATTAATATTCGCAATATAATTAATAATGGCAACAAGAAACTGAATATATATACCTTGTGACTGTCCCGTACTTCCTACAGCTTCCTCATATCTCAGATATCTGCTCTGATCCTTAATCCGTTCTCTCTTATACAGATTAAGCCTTATACTGTTCATATCTGTTACAATAACTGAGAAAAGTCTCTTCCATGTCAGTCTGCTCTTAATATACTTCAGCTTCTCCGTGGCAGAATTAAAATTCTCCGCTGCTGCAACAGTTTCATTGATATATACAGACATTCTGTCCTTGTACAACTCCTCCTTAATATACGGAATCTGTAATGACAGAATCGGTATAACCTCATCAGCCATGGTTATTCTTGACAGCTTCGGAAGTCGTTCAAGCTCTGCTCTTATATTGGTGCATATCTGAATGCAGCGGTTCTCAAAATTATCCTTAATAACCTCCATATCCTCAATTCCTCGAGTAATACGGTCTCTTTCAAGAGCAATACACTCATTAGTTTCGCTAAGCCCCTCTGCCAGCTGTCTCGCCTCTTCCATATCTGTTGGAACATATATGCTCCGCTTTAACTCCTCAGACAATTCAAATGCGTTAAGTCCGGCAAGTGCAGCAACAAGCATTTCCTTTTCCTTAAGGAAAGCTTCTCTTTTTCTTGCTTCTTCCTTAAGCACTCGCTCAAACGCCTTACTTTCCTCCTCATACTCTTTAACGGATATCTCTATATTCTCCGCCGATGCATCCGGTCCAACTGAATCCGGATCAATATCCATGGACTTTATTATTCTCTCAAGATCCTTCTGCATCAGCATATATCCATTATACAGCCGGACTGCTTCCTTTTCCTTTGCCAATATGCTCTTTAATTGTTCATTTTTGTGGTTAAGCTCATTCCTATGCTCCTGACGAAAGGCTTGAGGATTGGCGATGGCAACAGTCTCTGATTCTCCATATTTTTCCAGAACACTTCTCTGTGCATGTGCCACACTTCCCTCAACACGGTTCATCTGTGCGCTGACTGAATTAAGATCTGCTTCCTTACTCTCCATCTGCGCAATTACAGCCTTCTGCTTATCACGCAGCTCCACCATTTCCTGATAGCTCTTTTTATTCAATGCACCTGCATTCTGAAGCTCTATTGCTTCCTCCAGTGAAATGCCCCTGTATTCCATGGCTCTTCTGATTCTTTCCATATTACTATGGTAATTTTCCATCAGACGTTCCTTATCTGCAAGGTCTCCC
Organism: Lachnospiraceae bacterium; assembly: GCA_045542475.1. Taxonomy (GTDB): domain Bacteria; phylum Bacillota; class Clostridia; order Lachnospirales; family Lachnospiraceae; genus CAG-882. The sequence continues at coordinate 11,693 of JAZQLB010000103.1, forward strand.
AGCTCGCTGACTGTCAGCTGCCTTAAAGCATCAAATCTGGCATCCACGTCCTCCTCTGTAAGGTTCTCATTACAGAGTGCTGTTTCAGAATAATAAGGCAGATAATCCTGCTCCCATCTTCTTTTTATAAATGCCAGCTCTTCTTGTGCATTCTTCTTTCTTAAAAGGATATCTCCATGATTCTTCTGCTTTGTCTGCAATATCTCATCAGCCAACTTTTTTGCCTTTGACGAGACTTCTATAAGCCTTTTTGCCTCTGTAAGACCTGCTATACACTCATTGAGCCTGTCATTCAGACTACCAATTTCAAGAAGCAATGCCAGATTCTTCTCTGCCATCTCTAACTGCTTCTCATTATCCGTCCTTCTGTTTTTCAAATCCTCAATACGCTCTGTAACCGACTCCTTAAGTGCATATAAGCTACGCTTTTTCTCCTCCAAGGTAATGTATTCCTTCTTTGAAGCCTCTCTCTTAAGCTCTAATTCCTTTACATCCGGTGATGATGAATATACATAAGCATTAATTTTCTCGTAATCCTTCTTAACTACATCCAGTCTATCCTTTACCTTAGCAAGCTCTGCCTTTATGCGTTCCTCTTCCTCACACAGCTTTTTTAAGCCTGCACTTTTGCCCGCCTCATCATAAATAAAGGATAAATCCCGGCATGCCAGAAAACAGCTTTCAGCTTCCACTTCCTTTTCCGCCTTCAGCCATTCCTCTTTAATTACCGGCACAACTCCTGAATTATCAAATGCAGCTATATTCTTGTCCGCCCGAATCAGCTCATAGTCCTCTTTTACAAGAATCGCATATGGAAGGAATGAATATTGCTTAAGCAGTAGTGCACTATCATCTGGCTTCATTTCGGAAAGATAATTACTTCCTCGTACTATTTTTCCTGCATAACGGGTCTCAAGATAATCATACAGCTCATCCATACATGAGCTCTCAGACACTCTGCCATCCCTCACATCACTAATAAAGCACTCCAGCTGCTTAGCGCTTGCATTCAGGCTCTCCCTGCTGCTTAGCATATCATCATGAATTCTCTCCACCACATCAAGAAGTCTGTTAGGATTAGTTTCACCATATACTCTGCCCAATGCAGTAAAATTCTCTGCTTCCTTTTTTGCTTTACCAAGCTCGCCTTCAATACGATCCATGGACTCTGACAAAAGAGTAAGCTTTGCATCTGTAGCAGCCAGCTCCTTAATACAATATTCCTGCTTCTCTTTAAGCTCATCTGACTCATGAAGCAGATTATTTTTCTTAATCCCCAGCTTTTCTATATCAGCCTTAACTGTCTTTGCCTCTTCATACGCCCTGTCTGATACAAGCAATGTACCACCTGCCATTTTATCCTTAATGGCGGTCTCTAAAGCTGCAATCTCATCATTAAGATGTGCCATAATGCCTTCTGCTTTGGCTCTCTGATTATCATTAAGCCTGCTGTCTGCTTCGTAGCTCTCTATCGACCTTTCGCTGTCTGCAATTTCAGCAGCCAGCACATTAAGTCTTTCATTAAGCTCAGTAAGCCTTGTATCAACGTAAACCTTCTTTGCTGCTGCCAGCTCTAAAAGTTCTCCTGTAAGGTCGCTTCGGTCCTTGTGACGATTATCTATATATTCCTTAATTTCGGCATACTTCTTTTTATGCTCCGAATATTCCTCATAATCTGCTGCTGTCTCTGCAAAAATAAGCTCCTGCTTATAGGTATCCCTTATCTTTGCCATACTGCTAAGAGCTTCATTTAATTCATCAACTAACAGGCGAAGCTTATTAAGCTCCACCTTCTCTTCCTCTATATCCGCAATAGCAAGAAGTCTCTCTTCGTCCCTGATTGCAGCTTTTATCGCCTCCGATTCATTCTGAATATCAGCAGCAAGCTGCTCCTGTACTCTCACCTTTGTCTTTGCCTTGGACAAATAAGTAAGCATGGATGTCTTAAGTGCCTCTTTTCTTGAGTACACAAGACTAAAGCTTTCTATTCTTCCTGCAAAATCACGAAGCAGCTCTATCTGCTTTTCATAGCTTCCGATATCCTCTTTTCTCTTTGCCAGTTCTAAAAGCTTATCCTTAATATCCAGCAATGTCTTTGCCATCTCATCATCAGCGCTGCCATTACGGATTCGGTTATTATATGACTTTTCTATAATCTCCTCTACAAGTAAATCCTCTACAACCTTTCTTGTAGTCTTATAGCTGTTTTCAAAATAAGTTCTGACATGTCCCTCTGTTTTATTAATACCTCTTACAATTTCCCACTGGCTCTCATAAATTCCATAGTTATTAATAAAGCTCTGATAATCACTTTTTTTCTCAAATATCTTTACCTGAACATTAAAATCCTTACGCTCTAAATCCTTAAGATAATTCTTAAGTCCGTTATAGGTAATTCTCTCATTGCCATTCACAAGTGGAAGATTTTTAATATCGTTATCGCCAAACTCCCTGTAAAAGATACAGTAATTAAAATAATCTATGCTGGCACTATCCGTACTTACAGCAGCACCTTCCTCTTCATTTTCCCTGCCCTTTCTCGCACAAAAGCCACAGGTCATATATCTGTAACCATTCTTAACATCACAGGCATCTAACTTCCACTCCACCAAAGAATGTATGGTAGTACTACCGCTATTGGTACGGAAAAGTTTCTCCACCGGCTGCTTGTCATCTAAGGTACAATTAGGAATAACAGTCTGCAAAAGCAGCAGCATAAGCACACTCTTACCACCACCGTTGGCAAGGTCATATATGGTGTTTTTGCAGGAAAAACGCATTAAAAAATCATCATAGAACTGCGTACCGAAATTATATTTTACATTGTTTACCCTGATTCGGTTAATCTGCGGCATGCTCTTCCTCCTCTCCCTTATCTGCTGACATTATTTCGTATAAACGACCCCTGTTCTGACTATAGTAGTTCTCAGCCAATGCCTTAAAACGGTCTGTCGGATAGTATTTATCCTGATTCTCAACAAACAGCCCCTGCGACTCAAGAAAATTAAAGGTCAGCTTCACATAACCTGTCTTGGAGCTTCTTGAAGCCCTCTGTCCTCTTGAATCCTCAACACTCACTACCGGAAGCTCATCCCATAACAGCGCAAGACTTTTAAAGCTGTTCTCCTCCACCTCATCTAATACAATTCCGGCTGAATGGTCCAGCACATTAACAAGGGTACTGTCCACAGCCTTAATTACATCCTCCGCCCGTACAAACTCAGCATAGGTATAGCTTCCTGAATCCTTGTAAAATTCCATCATGGTGTTATATATGATAAAGTAGCACATAAATAATTCCTTATTAAGTCTTACACCAATGGCTTTACGAAGCTCCTCATTAGAGAAACCAAATGTTCTATTATTCTGTCCTGCACTTACAAATAATGCATTATTGTACTCATACAGCTCCATATTAAAATTCTTAAGTATTACTCTTAACAAATCATACACCTGTGAATTAGAGGAATACTCTTCATACAAAGGAATATTTGAACCTCTGGCACTTACTTCCTCTCCACTCATAAGCTTTGATGCAATTTCCAATGCCTTTTCCAAATTACGATCCTCCATCTGCTATTCCTCCTTCCTTCCAGCTTCACATAACCTGAAAATAATATTAGTTACCTCAAACATATTATTAAGGCTGATGGTCTCTTCATTACCATCTGCCATCTCTATCATAAAATGCATATCCTTATATCTGGCAAACTCAGCAGTTCCAACATATTCCTTAAGCATTTCGTCAAAGAATGTCTCCATACTCTCTGCCGCCTGCCCGATTACATATTCCTTTTTCTGACACAAATGAATTAAAAATGAATAATAATCACTATTTGAAAATAATTGCTGCCCCAGAATCTGTTCTGCCCTTGCATTAAAGCCCTTAAGGTCTATAACTCCCTCATTTTGTATCATGGACAAAAGCAACCTCATAAGCGTTGCATAATTCTGCCTGATTCTTTCATCCTCAAGCTCGTCCTCAAAAATAATGTCATCAGGATTAACTTCTTTTACAGTCTCCACCTGTTCTTCCTTGTCCGGCCTGAAGGTTATCATGTCTTCAATGCGCAACAAATTAAAGCTCTTATTATGCTTAAGCCCAAGAACCGGCTTAATAAGCATCTCAAGTGCCGACATATCATCATTTTTCATAATCATATCCAATGCATTTCTAAAATCAAATCTTGGTCTTAAGCGGCTCAGCTTCGCCTTCTTAATCATCTCATCCGCCAGTATGCCAAGATTAGTACAGGCTGTAAGCAGGCGGCTGTGGTTGTTCATCGCCACCTTAAGCTCCGTATCCAGATTATAGATTTCTCCGGCGGTCCTTAGGTAGCTGGCACTGTCCCCTGCTGCCTTTTCTGTCTCAGCGCGCTTAAGGGCACTCTCAATTAATTCCGTATTCTTAATAAAGAGCTTCTGCTCCTCGTCAAACCATTTAATTCCTGTACTAAAGAACTCCTCATAAGCCTCAAGCCCCGAAAATACATCCAACGATAACAGGCTCATAACCTGATTCTTCTTAAGCCACAGGCGGTCAACCTCCTGATTAATACGCTTGACAACCTCTGCTCCGCCCTTGAAATCCTTGGACTGAATCATTTTCTCAAGCAAGAGCTGCTCCACACTTATTTTACTCTCATCACGGATTTCCTTGGTATCAAGATAGAACTCAATACCGTCCGCACTGATGGAATACCATACTGTGCCATCCGCAATTCTGCTTTCTAACAGCTTAACCCTTGATACCTTTTTCTTGCGGTCAACAGGGTCAAAATACTGGAATGTAAATGGCTTTCCATCATTTTTCATTTTATCGAAAATATAATCCACCAAAATGTCCAAATCCTCCTTTGGCGGATTAATATTAAAGTCTCTTTTAAGGCACTCGCCCATGAATGTAACATATTCCTGATAGGTTACATCCCTCTCCTTGAAATTATTTTCCTCAATAAAAAAGCGTAGTACTGCCATAAGAATATAGCCCATATCAAGACAGTCATACAGACCCTCCTTATACCATGAAAAGGAAGTCTCTGACAGCTTAAAGAAAGGGTAATATTTCTTAAGGTTCAGCATACGCTCTCTGTGTTCTGACACTATATCATTAACTAAAATGTGCTCCTGTGGCATGTGTTCGTTCTCCCTAAGTTTTTATAACGGAGTACGGCCTTCAAGAGCCCGTAAAAGAGTGACCTCATCAATATACTCCAAGTCTCCACCTACCGGCACACCGCTTGCAATACGGCTAACCTTAATTCCTGTAGGCTTGACCAGCTTGCTTATGTACATGGCTGTAGTCTCTCCCTCGAGGCTTGAGTTGGTAGCAATAATAACCTCCTCCACGTCCTCCTGTAATCTTAGCATAAGCTCCTTAAGCTTAATATCGTTAGGTCCGATACCAAGCATAGGTGATATTGCCCCATGAAGCACATGGTATACACCATCATACTTGCCTGTTTTCTCATAGGCAGCAAGGTCTCTGGTATTTTCAACCACCATTACTGTCTTATGATCACGGCTATCATTCCGGCATATAGGGCAAAGCTCATCATCCGTTAAGGTATAACAACAACTACAATATTTGACTTTATGCTTGGCTGTTGTTATGGCTCCCGCCAGGCTCTCAACCTGGTCAGCAGGCATTCCAATAATGTGAAATGCCAGCCTCTGGGCTGTTTTGGTGCCAATTCCCGGAAGCCTTGATAATTCTTCTATTAATTTGCCAATCTGGCTTCCGTAGTAGTCCATTAGAAAGGAAATCCTCCTCCAAGACCACCAAGTCCGCCTGTAATCTTAGCCATTGACTCCTGCGAAAGCTCCTCAATCTGTCTTAAAGCCTCATTAGTAGCAGCCATAATCATATCCTCAAGCATCTCGATATCATCTGTATCTACTGCCTCAGGGTCGATGCTTACCTTAGTTACCTGCTTCTTACCTGATACTGTAACAGATACTGCACCACCGCCTGCTGATGCTGTAATCTCCTTCTCCTCTAACTCCTTAGTTGTCTCCTCCATCTGGCGCTGCATTCTCTGCGCCTGCTTCATAAGGTTGCTCATATTACCAGGCATTGCTCCTCCTGGAAATCCACCTCTTTTTGCCATCTTTTTCATCCTCCATTTATTTCTTTATAATCTAAAAGTCCTCTTCTTCAATTGGCATGCGGCACAAATCATCAAGTGAATCATACTCAATCTCTATATTTGTATCCTTGCTTACCTGTAGAACTTCTATCTCCATATCAAGCCCGGTTTTCTGTGCAATTACCTGCTTAATTATTGCAATATTCTCCTCGGTATTAATAGCCGTATAATAGGTCTGGTCATCGAAAATAAGCTGAAGCTTATTACCTCCGCCATTTGCCTTATGTGCAAATCTTTCTAAAATAGGCTTCATGGTATATTGCATTGAACCACATATATTACGCCAGTTCTTAATAACCTCTAAAATATCCTCTGAACGTGCCGGCTTGGTCTTAAGCTCCTTTGGCTGCATCTTAACAGGAGCCACATTCTCACTCTGAACTGTTGCTGCCTGTACTGCCACAACCCCATTCTCAAGCTGCCTCTCAAGCACCTTAATTCTGTCAAGCACCGAATCAAGCCCCGTTTCCATGGCAGGCTTGGTAAGCTTGATCAAAGCCACCTCAACCAGAACTCTCTTCTGTGTGGAATTCTTAATCTGACCGGACAGCTCTGAGAATACACGAATATATCTCATAACGCCATTCATATCGGTAAGCTTAGCATCCTCTTCCAGAAGTCTCATATTCTCGGCAGACATTTCAAGCACAGACGATGCATCCGTAGCAGACTGCATAAGCATGAGATTTCTAAGATACCATGTAAAATCCGCCACAAACTGGGTCAAATCCCTGCCCTCAGTCACAATTCTATCCAGCATATATATTAATCCTATGCTGTCACCCTCTATGACTTTCCTGTAAAATGCAGAGAACACCTCTGTATCAACCGCACCCAAAATCTCAAGCACATTATCATATTTTAAATCCTGCCCCATATAAAAGGCAAGACATTGATCCAAAAGACTTAAGGCATCTCGCATGGAACCATCCGCAGCCTTTGCAACATAGCGGATAGCCTTCTCCTCCACATTAACGCCCTCCTCATGCATCAGATGCATGAGGCGGTCGCTGATTGTATCTATTGATATTCGCTTAAAATCATATCTCTGACATCTTGAAAGAATCGTAATCGGAATCTTATGAGCCTCCGTGGTCGCCAGAATAAATATAACATATGACGGAGGTTCCTCCAAGGTCTTTAAAAGTGCATTAAAGGCACCGATGGAAAGCATATGAACCTCGTCAATAATATATACCTTAAAACGGCCTTCCGTTGGCGAATAGGCTACCTCTTCCTTAATCTCACGAATATTATCAACACCGTTATTAGATGCAGCATCAATCTCAATAACATTCATTGATGCACCGGAAGCAACAGCCTGACACACCTTACACTCACCACAGGGACTGCCATCCACCGGATGTTCACAGTTGACCGCCTTTGCCAGTATCTTGGCAACGGTAGTTTTACCCGTTCCTCTGGTTCCGCAGAATAAATAGGCATGTCCTATTCTATCCGCTTTTATCTGATTTTTCAAGGTTGTAACAATATGGTCCTGTCCCTTAACATCCTCAAAGGTGGCAGGTCTCCATTTTCTATATAAAGCAGTATATGACATTACTAATCTCCAAATCCTATACCAAGCATCTTGGCTTCCTTGATGATTGAGCAGTCAGGGTCAACCATCTTAAGCTTACCTGCCACCTCTGAAAGCGGCACCTTGGTAATCTCGCCATCCTTAATGGCAACCATATAGCCATACTCCTTCTTGACAATAAGTCTTGCAGCCTCTGCTCCAAGTCTTGATGCAAGAACTCTGTCATATGGACATGGACTTCCACCTCTCTGGGTGTGTCCCGGAACGGTAACTCTTACCTCCTGACCTGTAAGCTCCTGAATCTCCTTACCAATCTTATATGATACAGATGGATAAGGTGAATCCTTTAACTTCTGCTTAAGCTCCTTCTTAGAAAGAGCCGCATCCTCCTTTGAAATAGCACCTTCAGCAACTGCAAGAATAGAGAACTTCTTGCCTGCCTTGGCTCTCTTATTAAGTGTTGCTACTACTGACTTAATATCATAAGGAATCTCAGGAATAAGAATGATATCCGCACCACTGGCAATACCTGCATGAAGTGTAAGCCAGCCCACCTTATGTCCCATAACCTCAACAATAAATACTCTTCCATGTGAGGAAGCCGTCGTATGAATACAGTCAATAGCATTACATGCGATATTAACCGCACTCTGGAAACCAAAGGTCATATCA
>JAZQLB010000104.1:0-12893 GCA_045542475.1 Lachnospiraceae bacterium
TAATAACCAAGGACGGAATTTTCCCCATTTTGTTCTGGTCTTTGCTACAATAACGCCCATAATAGGGTCGTTAAAGGCATCAAATATTCTCGCTGCCATAAGAATAATTCCCATGGCAATAGCATTTACTTTTAAAATATCCTGATAATAATATAGGATGTAGCTGGCAGAGAGCATATACACCATATCCTTGCCTACTGCTCCCAGACCATAGGCCGCCTTTTCTTTAACTGTTAATTTCATATTTTTTCACCCTTTCCAATACAATAAGCTTACATTACTTCTAATTCCACTACAACATCCTTCGCCTGCGGCGTTCTAAGTATAACCCTTGCATTTCCTGTTTCACCTGTTGTTTTTATGTAGGTTCCTCCCATACCTCCCTTGAGGGATATAACACTTGGTCCAATCAGCTCTATAGGTCCCTCACAGGCTATTGATAACGGCTCGCTAAAAAAACTTAGAAGATTGTCATTTTCATCCAATGCCTTGATTCTGATTGCTGCCACATCATAGGAATTCTCCTCCTTTAAGACTGTGTGGTCTGCCTGCGCTGATAAATGCAGCTGCTTCATAGGCTCCTTAACAATCTGCTTAACCACCTTACCATCCTTAATCGCTTCAAAGCTGTATGAGGTTGATGCTCCTCCCCAGTCCCCCACGTATCTGGTATACAAATCCACAGCCTGTGCCATATTCATGCGATATACGGTAAGCAGTCTCGCCGCAGTAAGCATTACCGGAAGAGGCATTTTTCCAAGTCCGTATCTGGCTACTGAATTTAATACCTGCTTAATAAGCTCTGCTTGCTTTTTGCCAAAGCCCTCCTGTGTTACCAGCACATCCCCCACATAATCATCAATAAGAATCGGTCCGCATTTAATATTTCTGTATGGTGATTCCTCCGGCTTATATTCCTTGATAAACCTACCGTTTTTGTACATTTTTACACTGTCTGCATTGGTAAAAATATAGGAATTGCCTCGATTACAGCCCGGATGCTCACCTATATCCATACTGGTGCTGAGTGATAAAACCACCTCCTGCTCCTGCTGGCAGGTATATATATCCGCCGCCATTTTGGGATTACGGAACATATCCATCACACCGTGATAGCATATTCTGTCTCCGCTTCCAAAATCCTTATGAGTGTTATAATCCGTCATGCACCAGCCAAAGGAGCCTGCAATATCCTCATTTGCTGCCACACTATCAAGTACCTTTGCATGTCTTAGGGCATGCTCCGTCCTCCTGTCCTCACAGTCATAGGACTTAGTTGGAAACATATGACCATTATATTCACTTATCAGATATGGCTTATTCTTATTTGAGGTAACTGCACGCTTTGGTTCACAGCCCTTATTATCCCCACAATGAACAAAATCGTTATAGGTATATACATCCTCTAAAAGACTGCTCTTTTTATTAGCTCTTACGCCGCCTGTCTGCCGGTATGGGTCAAGCTCATGTGCCGCCGCATTGGTTCTTCTATAGAACTCATCATCATCCTGAGACTCATTAATTCGCACGCCCCATAGGATAATGGAGGTATGATTACGATACTGCATAATCATATCCTTAACATTTTCTATTGCCTGTTGCTTCCACTCCTCATCACCTATATGCTGCCAACCCGGCATTTCCGTAAATACCAGAAGTCCCAGCTCATCGCATCGGTCAAGAAAATAATGGGACTGTGGATAATGAGAGGTTCTTACTGCATTGAGCCCCAGCTCCTCTTTAAGAATATTGGCATCCATAACCTGCATCGACTTTGGCATGGCATAACCCACATAAGGGTAGCTCTGATGTCTGTTAAGACCACGGATTTTGAATTTCTTATAGTTAAGATAGAAGCCATCCTTCTTAAATTCCGCCCTTCTAAAGCCAAATGCCCTTTCCTTAACATCAATTACCTCGTCATTAAGCAGGAGTTCTGTTCTAATATCATATAGAAATGGCTTGTCAGTATCCCATAGCTTTACACCATTAAGTCTGTATTCACTAATACCCTTATTGGCTATATTCTTTTCGCCCAGCAAGGAATATTTTTCCTGTCCATGCTCCTTGATAAGCTGTCTTACCACATATTCTGCCTGCCCACCATCAATTACAATATCAGAAATCAGCTTGGCTTCCTTTGCCATATCACCTGCCACATTATTCTGCAACGCAAACTCACAAAACTCTGACCTTATATAGATGTCACTTATATAGCTCTCATTTTTTACATCAATGTAAACATCCCTGTATATTCCGCCATAGGTCATATAATCAATTACAAAGCCAAAAGGCGGTACATTAATATCCTCTCTGCTGTTAACCTTCACCACCAGAGAGTTATCCGCACCGTAAATCAAGAACTGACTTATTTCCACAGTAAATGCTGTATATCCACAATGATGCTCTGTAATTTTCTCACCATTTAGGTAGACCTCACTCTCATGTGCCGCACCGTCTATGGTAAGGAAAATTCTATTTCCCTGCCATTCCCTGGGTGCTTTAATTATTTTTCTGTAGCCGCATACCATCTGGTATATACCCTCATCGAAATAATTAAATGGTGTTTCCTTACAGGTGTGCGGAAGCCTGACCGACACCAGTCCGGCTGCATCATAGTCTGATCTTAGCAGCTCATCACTGTAATTCTCTGTAAATCCCCAGCCGTCATTAATATAGATTCTCTCCACGTTTTACTCCTTTCCTTAATTTGATTAGGGTGTCAAAAGAGTGCTTAGCACCCTAATCTTAATTCATAATTCCTTCAAGTAATATGGCTACCACCTCATCAAGTGCCTCACCATATGTAAGCTGATTACGCTTAAGAATATCCCTCTTAAAAAACTGTTCAAGACTAGCCTCAAACATCATCTTAAGAATCGGAATATTAACCGGCTTAACACAGCCCTCCTTAATGCCCTGCTCTAAAAGCTCAATAGTACTCTCCCAGCCTGTTTCCAAGCGTTCCTCCACCTTCTTATATATTTTAGGATACTTATCCCTTAGACCATACAACTGACCAAAGTCAATGTCCCTATACCCCTCCGGCATAACTCCAAGAATCCTCTTTATCTTCTCGGCAGTACTAAGCCCTGTATCATTAACAATCGCCTCTTCACTCTCCTTAATATTATCAAAAAGATAATCCACCATTGTAAAAAACAATGTCTCCTTATCAGGAAAAACTGTGTAGATGGTCTTCTTGCTTATGCCAAGTGCCTTGGCTATGTCGTCCATTGTGAATTTAAGTCCCTTGGCATTGAATACCTTAAGGGCTGCCTGTAAAATATCGTACTTTAGCTGCATGCTTTCACCTCGTTTGTTGTAATATGGATATGTATTATTAACTTGTGTTGTGCTTTCTCGGAAACTATTTTTACTTTTTTAGTTTCCTATATTGTACTATTATTAATACAATATATCAAGAAACCATTTTTACAATTTTAGTTTCCTATTTTTGTGCATATTGACAGTTAGGCGGACTTTTAGACAAAATTAAAGTCTATTACGCATACATGCAAAACATAAACTTTACATGTATGTGTAATAGACTTCTTATCTTATGCCTATTAATATTAAATTACAATACACCGACTTCTTTAGCGATAGCTTCCCGCTCCTCATCTGTCAAAGCAGCTGTAGCCAGCTTCACAATGTCCATTGTAACGCCCTTGGTGAACATTAGACGGGCGGTGTCTTTTTGTTCTCGTATTCGTTGTTCTTCTGCATATTCCTTCGCATAATCCTCTACCAGCTTACACATACCATCATGTCCTCCTTCCTCGTCCTTATACTGTTTGCAACGCCTGGTAAGATGTGGGAACTTTCTGTTGTCTACGTTCTCCTGCAGCATACACTGCATGTATTCGGCAATGGTTGAACCATCATCTATCTTAGTATTTACATATATTTCATGTAGTCCGTCACTTACAATTTCTCCTGTTTCTGTAACTACCTTTTCTACATGATATATAGTTTTACCACTTTTGAACACATCAAAGGTGGATATGTATACCACGTAGACATCCGGCACATTCTCAAATTCAGTTCCCGGTTCTGTGATATTTGCTGTAATACATGAAGCATTATAACGTACTCTCTTTAAATGGTCGATACCGCGTCCCTTTTGTACCTCTACGTTACATCTCTTACCACTGCTAAGCGTACAGAATGCATCTAATCTTACAGAACGACCCTGTAGGTTCTTAACGCTTTCCTGTGGATGCACCTCTTCGACAATAAGTTCATCATCCTCCAATACAATTCTTAAAAGTTCCTGACAGGTATCAATATCCTGCATCAATACTTCAAAGAATGTATCGTCTATTGGTCGCAGCTGCCTGACTATATCTCTGCATCTCTGAACATCATCCATTCTATTCCTCCTTTTATTATATTCCACATCAGTTACAAATACAATTATTTTGTACTTTTATTTTTACTTATTATATCACGGAATATATTTTTATCAAGACTTTTTATGTTATTCTTTATTTATTTGTATTATGTACTCTTTAATACATTGCCCTCTATATACAAACAGCCTATAGTAACTGTCACTTTACCTAACAATGATTATTTCAAATAAAAGAAGCGTAAATGTATTTCACAACATTTACGCTCCTTGCTCTTAGCTTATTATTCGGCTGACTAACTAGCTGCCTATCTCAAGCTTTGATATTTTCTCTATCGGTATCGTGTAATCTGCAATAGCCCCGTCCAGAACCACTATCAGTTCATCCTTAGAAAAACTATTTATCATACATCCTAAAAGTTCCGTATCATCTCCAAATATACCGCTAAGGATATTCTTCTCCTCAAAATTTACATCTGCTCTTCTGCCAATAAAAAACTCTCTGCCCATACCTTTATAAGCCGATATATCCACAGGCCTCTTATTGGTTATTTTAATTTCCTCTATAAGCCTGATTGCTATAGCTCCGATTATATTATTCTTTTTATCTTTTCGCAGATAATATATAAAATCCTTATCCCACGATATTATATCAGTGGCTCTGACACCATCATTCCAACCACTAAGCTCAATATTACAGTTTTTACCTATATACTGACCGAGCCGCTGTTCATATCGTTTCAAAATATCATCAAGCGCCTTTTCTGAACTATCAGACTCCTTTTGTACTCCTTCTCCATTATCATCTGTATCTTCTGTATATACCTTATTTCCCACAAGATAATCAATACTTACTCCCAACACCTTAGATAAGCCTATAAAGTTCTCAATATCCGGCATCCCCTTAGCCGTCTCCCACTTAGCCACGGCTGACCTTGATACTGATAACCGCTCTGCCAGCTGCTCCTGCGAAAGCTTCATTTGTTTTCTCGCTTCTGCTATTTTTTCACCTAATGTCATTGCTTTTCCTCCTAATGAAATTTTAGAAAAACATATTATATTCCCATTCTATATTCAAGAAACCTATAGTAACTATTCTTGTTACTTTCCGTAACAGAAACCATATCAAAAAAGAGACCCACAAAACATCCTGCAATAATCAGTTAATGTCTCATAAAGCCTCTTCTGTTGTTTCATATTCAATTATCCATTAAGAAATCCAGCTGTCCTCATCTCAATCACAGGACCGCCTGTTTTCTCAATATATGCACGAGTAATAGTAACCTTGCCGATATTATCATCCTTAGGAATCTCATACATAATATCAAGCATAAATTCCTCAATAATTGAGCGAAGTGCTCTGGCTCCGGTCTTCTTCTCCATGGCACGCTCAGCAATAGCTTCTAAGGCATCATCATCAAATTCAAGAGCTACCTCATCAAGCTCTAAAAGCTTCTGGTACTGCTTTAAAATAGCATTCTTAGGCTCCTTAAGAATCTGAATAAGCATATCCTTAGTAAGTGCATCAAGCGTATAGATAATCGGTAATCTTCCAAGAAACTCAGGAATCATACCAAATTTCTTAAGGTCCTCGATTGTAACCTTAGAAAGCAAATTCTCCTCATTATCGTACTTATCCTTAAGGTCAGCATAAAAGCCCATAGATGACTGCTTATTAAGACGTTCCTTAATAACATCCTCAAGGTCAGGGAAAGCACCGCCGCAGATAAATAAAATATTTCTTGTATTAACTGTTACAAGCGGAACCATGGCATTCTTACTGTTAGAGCCTACCGGAACCTCCACATCAGCGCCCTCTAAAAGCTTTAACATTCCCTGCTGTACGGACTCGCCGCTCACATCTCTTGCTCTTGTATCCTTTTTCTTTGCAATCTTATCAATCTCATCAATAAAGATAATACCCTGCTCTGCCTTTTCCACATCATTGCCCGCTGCTGCAAGGAGCTTGGAAACTACGCTCTCAATATCATCACCGATATAGCCTGCCTCTGTAAGTGAGGTAGCATCAGCAATGGCAAGCGGTACATTAAGCAGTCTGGCAAGTGTCTTAACAAGATAAGTCTTACCACTTCCTGTTGGTCCAATCATAAGCATATTAGACTTCTCAATCTCTATTGAATTCATTGTATCTGTAGCTACTCTCTTATAGTGATTATATACCGCCACCGAAATAACCTTCTTAGCATACTCCTGACCGATAACATACTCGTCAAGCTGTGCCTTAATCTTATGTGGCGCAGGAATATCCTTCAAATCTATAATAGGCGTTCTCTCCTCGCCTTCCTTTTTCTTCTTAACCTTCTGGGTCTTAGGCATCTCCATATTCATGTCCCCAAGATTCATAAAATGAATTCCCGGCATATCCTTAGTGAACTTCATCATATCCTCATAATTAAAGCCACCGTTCATAATGCTGTCCATTGAGCGCTGCATACAATCAGGACATACGAACATATCCTTAGCCATCTGTATCATCTTACCAGCCTTGCTCTCAGTTCTTCTGCATATTGAACATACCTTTTCAAATTCATCTTCATTAGTATTCTTATTCTCATTATCTGCCATACTTAACTCCTTCTTTTCCCTCCATGTCAGTCTCATCCACTATATATATAGGTCTGTTCTTAACCTCGAGATAAGACTTTGCGAGATATTGTCCAAAAACCCCCATAAAGAAAAGCTGTAAACCACCTAAAAATACCATAATACATACCAAAGATGGCCATCCTGCCACCGGGTCACCGAATATAAACTTTCTAATCATTATAAATATAATCGCCAAAAATGCAATAACACAGAAAATCAATCCCAAAAAAGACGAAAATACTAATGGTGTAGTCGAAAATGCCACAATACCCTCAATGCTATACTTAAACAAACTCCAGAAATTCCACTTTGTCTCACCAGCAATACGCTCAACATTCTCATACTCTACCCATTTCGTTTTAAAGCCGACCCAGCCAAACATGCCCTTTGAAAAACGATTATATTCCTTGCACTCTAACAGTGCTTCCACAACCTTCTTTTTCATGAGTCTGAAATCTCTGGCACCGTCTGCCACCTCTGTCTTAGACATCTTAGCCATAAGCTTATAAAACATTTTTGCAAAAAAAGACCTTACCGGCGGTTCACCCTTACGGGTAACTCTTCTAGCCGCAGCCACATCATATCCGCCATTCTTTACATGCTCATACATCTCTATAAGAAATTCAGGTGGATCCTGCAAATCAGCATCCATTATCGCCACATAATCCCCATCGGCATGTGATAATCCGGCGTACATAGCTGCCTCCTTACCAAAATTCCTTGAAAATGATACATATTTAGCATATGAGTACTTCCCCACCAACGCCTTCATTACCTCTAAGGTATTATCCTTAGAGCCATCATTAACAAGCACCACCTGAAAATCGGCATAATCCATTTTCTTTATTATTCCATCAAGTACTTCCATAAACTTAGGAAGTGCATCACTCTCATTATAACAAGGTACAACAACCGAAACCAAATCCTTCATACATAAGCTCCTTATCCTATGGCACCTAATAGTATCGTTATATTTTATCATATTGTGGGATAAAAGTCAAAGTGTGTGAAGACAGACGGCAGGGCAAGCTTTACTTAAGTTACTTTCATCTAATGCGATAAAACGAACAACTCACAGGAAAATAATTTCCTGCGAGTTGTTAGAGGCTGTTATAGCCGATTTATATATTTGCATGAAGGAAAAAGAAATCTACTTTGTTTCCGGACGAGATGCAAGAGTTACTGTAGCAATCAGCTCTTCAAAGCCTCCGTTTGTTAGACGGTAATAAGTAATCTCTACCTCCTCACCTGCTTTGTAGTAATACATAAGGTCATATAACTGCTCCCATGAGGTTATTTCTGTATTATCAAAGCGTGTGATAACATCATTAGCCTTAAGTCCTGCCTTTGCTGCTGGTGTATCCTCTGATACGCTTCTTATAAGAACACCTATTGGCCAGCCATATTTCTGTGAATCACTATCAATTACTGTTACCCCCTGTACACCAAGGAAGCCTCTTTCCTCTTCTGAATATCTTTCTGTTCTCGTCTCAGCCGGCTCCTGTGTTTCCTTGAGTGAAAGCTCTTCGATAATATCCCTGACTGAAGCAATAGAAATGGCATATCCCATACCCTCTACGCTTGTATCCGAAAGCTTAACAGAGTTAATACCCATAAGCTCTCCTCTTGAATTAAAAAGTGCTCCACCACTGTTACCCGGATTAATAGCAGCATCTGTCTGAATTAGATTGTCATATATTACATTATCCACCTGAAGGCTTCTGTTCACTGCACTGACAATACCTGTTGTTACAGAAATTCCATAGCCTGCCGCATTACCTATGGCGATAGCTGCTTCACCAACTTCAATCTCCTCTGTTGAGCTTAGCTTGGCAGCTGATATCTGTGCAAAGGTTGCTTCTTCAATATCTTCAAGCTTAACTGCCACAACTGCAAGGTCACTTTCCGTTTTCATGCCCTTTACCTGTGCAGGTACTGTAGTAGAATCACAGAACAGAATCTCAAGGTCCTCCACATCCTCTACCACATGTGCATTAGTTACAATAAGCAGCTCTGTCTCATTAGTTCCAAGAATAATTCCCGAACCACTGCATGGATTCTCTGCCTCCATAATTCCCCACATACCATAATTATAAGTTATTCTCTGCACACCATTAATAGCTACAACAGAAGAAATAACCTCACTTACAATATCTGATACATCAAGCACCGTTGCATTAACCATTCCGTCTGCCACGCCCACACCTGCGGAGACCTGTTGTGCAAGATATGACTTAATCTCATCCTGTGTGATATAATCCTCTGACGCTTCATTCTGCATTGGAAAATATATATAGCCTGCATAAGCTGCTCCGTAAAAGGATGCTCCCGCAATCGATCCTATCAATACTGCACATACAACATTTCTTACCGCCTTGAAGAAAAAGCCTCTCTGCTTCTTTTCCTTCTTAGCCTTTTTAGATTTCTTTGGTTCATCCTGCATACTATTATAGCTACTCTGTGCTTCCTGCTGTGATTCATATCCCACAGTCTGTGCGTAGCTTGGCATCTCATTACTATTTGGTTCACTCACCTGCTCCTGAACCAAATCCTGTGCCGTACTCTCCTGTTCTATTTCCGGCATATCATCTACAAACTGTGAATATGCTATCTCCTCTGCCCTCTCAGGCTGCGGTTCATTGCCATTCTCATTAGTATTATCGTTATTATTAAATAAATCCAACTCGTTATTATCCATGTTTCCCTCCGAAGAATTTCTTTATTGTTTATACTGGTAGTTTAGCAGGGAATTGTGTTTAAATTGTGTTTTTAATATTAAGAGATGGTGAAAAAATCACTTTTTTCTAATCCTCCACCAGTGCCACAAATAACAAAATCCATTTAACACAGCGCTAAATATAAGTCCCAGCACAATCAGCCCCATTTCATAGACTGTATGATAGTTCCTCATAACTATCATGACAATAATTCCGGCCACAAATTCAAATATAGGAATTAACACCAATGTCTTAAAACCTTTTCCCGTAACTAATGCATTGTCACACATAATATTATAAAGCATATACCAAACCGCTATTAACAATAACGGATTCCCCGTACTAATCGTTATAGTAAGAACAATCAGCATTATAATTGTAAAAGCGATGATTTGTTTTCCTCTATTCAATATAAATCATCCTCTCTATACCATATTAAAAGTTAATCGCCCTCACACTTTATAAATATTTTTCTGATACCAGAAAATAGGACGAGCCCGAGCTCGTCCTATTTTCGTCCGGTATTACAAATTTTTATAAGTGAAGAACACGTTCCTTAATTTCCTGCGTACGTCCCTGATTCCAGAACTGTGTTCCGATATATCCACAGGTTCTTCTTGCTACATTAAGTGTATTCTCATCATGATTCTTACACTGTGGGCACTCCCATATAAGCTTATTGTCATCATCCTTAACTATCTGGATTTCTCCATTATAACCACACTTCTGACAATAATCGCTCTTGGTATTAAGCTCTGCATACATAATGTTATCGTATATAAACTTAATTACCTCCAGTACTGCCGGAATATTATTCTGCATATTAGGCACTTCCACATAGCTGATTGCTCCGCCTGTTGAAAGTGACTGGAACTTAGATTCAAAGGCAAGCTTTGTAAAGGCATCGATTGGCTCTGTTACATGAACATGATAACTGTTGGTAATATAACCCTTATCTGTAACACCCTCAACAATACCAAATCTCTTCTGTAAGCATTTTGCAAACTTATATGTGGTACTCTCAATTGGCGAACCATATAAGCTGAATGCAATGCTGGTCTCTGCTTTCCACTTATCACAGGCATCATTCATATGCTGCATAACCTTAAGCGCAAATGGCATTGCCTCCTCGTCAGTATGTGACTTACCTGTCATATATTTTACACATTCATACAGACCTGCATATCCAAGAGAGATTGATGAATAGCCATTATAAAGAAGCTTGTCAATCTTCTCACCCTTTTTAAGACGGGCAAGGGCACCATTCTGCCAAAGAATTGGGGCCACGTCCGATGGTGTTCCTTTAAGTCTTTCATGTCTGCACATAAGTGCTCTGTAGCAGAGGTCTAATCTCTCATCAAATACCTCCCAGAACTTATTCATGTCACCACCTGATGATAATGCCACATCAGGAAGATTAATGGTTACAACACCCTGATTAAAACGTCCGTAGAACTTATAATTACCATTCTCATCCTTCCAAGGATTAAGAGCACTTCTACAGCCCATTACAGGGAAGCAGTTGCCTTCCTTTAATTCCTTCATCTTCTTCTCTGATATGTAATCAGGAACCATTCTCTTAGCTGTACATCTTGCAGCCTGCTCTGTAAGGTAGAAATACTTGCTGTCCTCGTGGATATTATCCTCTTCAAGAACATATATAAGCTTAGGAAATGCTGGTGTTACCCATACTCCTGCTTCATTCTTAACACCCTGGTAACGCTGCTTTAAGGTCTCTTCTATAATAAGAGCAAGGTCTGCCTTTTCCTGCTCATCCTTTGCTTCATTAAGATACATGAATACAGTAAGGAACGGAGCCTGTCCGTTAGTGGTCATAAGTGTAATTACCTGATACTGGATGGTCTGTACACCCTTGGTAATCTCCTTCTTAAGTCTTGACTCTACAATCTGAGCCACGCCTTCATCTGTAGGCTCAACCCCCAAGAGCTTAATCTCCTCTATTACTTCTTTTCTAATCTTCTCACGTGATATCTGAACAAATGGAGCAAGATGTGCAAGGCTTATACTCTGTCCGCCGTACTGGCTGCTGGCAACCTGTGCAATAATCTGTGTGGCAATATTACAAGCTGTTGAAAAGCTGTGTGGCTTCTCAATAAGTGTCTCGCTGATTACAGTACCATTCTGCAGCATATCCTCAAGATTAACAAGGTCACAGTTATGCATATGCTGTGCAAAATAATCCGAATCATGGAAATGAATTATACCCTGCTCATCAGCCTCCACTATATCTTGTGGTAATAAAAGTCTTCTTGTAATATCCTTACTAACCTCTCCTGCCATATAATCACGCTGTACGCTGTTGACAGTAGGATTCTTATTGGAATTCTCCTGCTTAATCTCCTCATTATTACATTCAAGCAAAGATAAAATTCTAGTATCAGTAGTATTTGCCTTTCTTACAAGAGAACGTCTGTATCTGTAGCGTACATAGTTTCTTGCTACCTCAAAGGCACCATTTGCCATAATCTGATTCTCTACCATATCCTGAATCTCTTCTACTGATACGGCACGATTCATTTTGTTACACTTGTATTCTACATAATCTGCCAGCTCGCTAATCTGCTCCTTGGTAAGTGTAGCTGTATCGGTGGCATCTGATGCCTTTGTTACCGCCGCCACAATCTTCTTGATGTCGAATACTTCTTCTGAACCGTTTCTTTTGATAATTTTCATTTTGCCCTCCCTGACATTGACTGACTATATATATTTTACCGCCTCCTGCGGATACTACCATATAAATATATAAATACTAAATATTGTGGTCTCAAAACCTACAAGATACATTATGGAGTGGTTTTATATAATTGTCAACTGTCAATTTGCACTATAAAAATTTTTATTTTCGTGCTACATTACATATTGCATTTTTCTTATATGGCACTATGGAACCAAAACACCTTAACAGGAACGCTGTCTGAGGCACTCTTTAAAACATGCCATACTCCTGCCGGTGCCATAAATGCAATTCCCGGATATACCTCAAATTCATTATCTCCAATTTTCGCCATGCCATTCCCTTCAAGAACTAAAAAGCCCTCCTGGTCATCATGTACACCGCCCTTACCATATTCCGTTTCACTATATATGGTAATGCCCGCTCGACAGCCTGCCACACAGCCGTTTGCTTCATCAAGAAGAGTAAAGCCTCTTGTGTTCCCAAAATTCTTCACAAGCTCATTCATATCGGTAAAAGG
>JAZQLB010000105.1:0-12365 GCA_045542475.1 Lachnospiraceae bacterium
CAAAACATATGAAGATTACTACAACATGTTATTAGCTTTCACTAATGACGATCCAGACGGTAACGGCAAGAACGATACCTATGGTGTAGTTGCAGCTGGTTTCTTAGGAAATGAAGCTCCATACATCAACTACTTACCAGAATTCTGGCAGGATGCATACCCAGCGATTCTTCAGGGTGAAGATGGCGTTTGGTATGATGGATTCCAGTCAGAAGAAACAAAGGCAGCTTTATTAAGATTACAGGATGCATACAACAAGGGTGCAATCGATCCAGAATCTTTAACAGCTTCTACAAAGATTGCTCGTGAGAAGTGGTTCTCAAATGACCAGACAGGTTCAGCTGGTACATTCACATACTGGGCTGGTTCTTGGTATCAGAACTTAACAGATTCACTTGTAAAGAACGATGTTGATTCAGAGCTTGTACAGTTAGCTCCTATCGCTGAGGTTGGCGCTTACATCGACAGAGAGGCTCCAGTTTGGGTAATCTTTGATGATGGTGATGGCGACAGCGCTCGTGAGCAGGCTGTATTCGATGCATTCATCGAGACAATGATGGATGGTGACACAGTTCAGACACTTTGGACATATGGTGCAGAGGATGTTCACTGGTCAACAAAGGCTGAGACATTCGTTACTAACGCAGGTACAGATAAGGAAAAGACATACTCATATGAGGATGGTACATTCCACTTAAAGCAGTCTCCTAACGATCCTAACTCAGTATGGAAGAAGAATCACTTAGACCCAGCATTAGTTGTATGTTCATTAACAAATGGATTTAGCTCAGTTACAGAGTTAGCAGCTGAAGGTAATGCATTATTTACATCTTACTGTAAGCCAGCTCCATCATCTCCATCATGTGAGACATATACAGCTGAGTCAGGTACAATCTACACAGCACAGTTAGAGTGTATTACAAACGTTGTAAACAACGGTATGTCAGCAGATGAGGCTATGCAGATCTATGTTGATACAGTTGGTTCAATCGTTGAGCAGTGTTTATCAGAGTTAAATGCTCAGTAATTAAAACTAATTAGCCATTAGGCTTAAAGGTAAGTAGGACTGCCTTGTTCCGTATAGAGCAGGGCAGTCTTTAATTAACAAATAGTCTGTTTTATTTATGGCCGTTCGATTCGGCCGAATCTTAAGTAACTATAAGCATGAAAGGAAGCGAACGGTATGAAGAATAAGACGAAGATGATAAAGACTTCCGAAGGTATGATGGAAGTTCGTCAGACATCTCTGGGCTTACGTATCTGGAACCACAGAGGTTATTACATAATGTTCTTACCTGTATTGGCATTCTTACTTATTATGAATTATTGGCCAATGCTTGGTATTCGTTACGCGTTTTATAAAGCCACTCCTGTTATGATGAATAAGGGAACAATTGAGTTCATTGGCTTTAACCATTTTACAAAGATGTTCGAGACAGCTGCCTTTTGGGATGCCTTCTGGAACACCTTACAGTTGAGTATTGTCAAGCTGATTATTACAAATATTGCATCAGTTATTGTATCACTCTTCTTAAATGAAATGAAAAATCTGTTTGCAAAGAAGACTTTGCAGACTATCATATATTTACCACACTTCATGTCATGGGCAGTAGTAGCATCTATCTTCTCATTATTCCTCTCTCCTTCAAGTACCGGTCTTGTTAACGGTATTTTAAGAGATATGGGAATTCTTACAGAGGCAGATAAGAATATCTACTTCCTGGCTGATCAGAAGATGTGGAGACCGATTTATTACTTCATTAACATATGGAAGGATACAGGATGGGGTACTATTATCTTCCTTGCTACTCTTTCTGGTATTAATCCTGAATTATATGAAGCTGCCGATATCGATGGTGCTACACGTATGCAGAAGATTCGTTTCGTAACTCTTCCAGCATTAGGCAACACTATTATCACAGTATTAATTCTTAACCTTGCTAAGGTTATGAACCTGTTCGAGTCTGTATTCGTTCTTTACAACTCAGCAGTATATAAGGTGTCAGACGTTCTTGCTACATACATCTATCGTCAGACCTTTATGAATAAGTTACCTGATTACGGATATTCTACAGCGATTGGTTTATTCCGAAGCTTAGTTGGTTGCTTCCTTGTTGTTGTATGTAACTGGTTAAGTAAGAAGACCCGTGGTCGTGGTATTGTTTAGGAGGTGCAGATATGGCAGATGAAAAGTTGGTTTATAAAAAACCTAAAAATAAAATACGCATGTTTGATGTTGTAAACTACATCGTATTCATTATTCTTGCATTAATCATTATCGTACCTATGTGGAAAGTATTAGTAGACTCACTTAATAAGTATGGTGTATATCAGTTCCGTTTATATCCACATGATTTTACTCTTGACGGATATAAGACAATTCTTGAAACAGCAAGACTTTACAGACCATTCCTTAACTCAGTAATCACAACAATTTTGGGTGCATTACTTGGTCTTACATTATCTACTCTTGGTGGATATGTATTAGTACAGTTTGAGATGCCTGGTCGTACATTCTTTGCTAATATGTTACTGTTTACTATGATTTTCTCAGGTGGTATGATTCCAGAATACCTTGTTATGAAGGAGTTAGGTCTCGTTAATAACATGTGGATTCTCGTATTCAAGCATGGTATGAACGTATACAACCTTGTACTTATGAGAAACTTCTTTGAAGGTATTCCAGCTTCATTATTTGAGGCAGCTAAGATTGACGGATGTGCTCCAATGGGTATATTCTTCAGAATCGTGCTTCCACTGTCTAAGGCAGCGTTAGCATCAATCGGTCTTATGTTTGCCGTAACAGTATGGAATGATTATTCAACAGTTCAGATTTACATTACAGACGTTGATCAGGTTAACTTCCAGTATAAGTTAAGAACCATGATCATGGACGGTGATACACCTACTACATCATACGATGTATCTCAGAATACATTATATAATGCAGGTATTATTGCGGCTATCTTACCATTCATGATGTTATATCCATTCTTACAGAAGTACTTTGTAAAGGGTGTTAACATTGGTGCTGTAAAAGAGTAATATTTTATATGCTATTTCAAGAGACTGCGAGTATTCGCGGTCTCTTTTTTTTGTTGTTGGCGGAGAGGACGGGGCGTGGCGGGGATGTCGGTGTGGCTTGGAGCTCCGTTCTGCGAATGTAAGGTTTTCTAAGTACTTTGCCTAGTCGTTGGCTTTGGTCGGGACCGGCTGCAGAGGCACCATCCATGGTGCCCCTTGCCTTTGCCGGCATCCTTGCCGGCAATCCCTACTTTTTGAAGCAAAGTACTAAGAAAACCTAACATTCTCCGCAAGTCGCTCCAAGCCACACCGACATCCCCGCCACGCCCCTCACACTTTCGCAAGCCGCAAAAAGAGCCAGCGAAAACTATGGCTCTTAAATGTAATATAATTAACGCGAAGTAGTGTGCTGGCGGTGGGATAGTCGTAAGTATTTTGTAGAAAGTAATTTTAGCATAAGAGTATATATTTAGCTGGCAAGTGTGAAGTGGCTATAGCTTGTGGTTTTCTACGATTGCTGTAGGATGAAAATTATATATTATTTTGCGATACCCAGAAATATGAAGGAGAAGACGGGGCTGGTGGTGATTAGGAACTCCGTTCTGCGACTGTAAGGTTTTCTAAGTACTTTGGGTAGGTTGTGGCTTTGGTCGGGACCGGCTGCGGAGGCACCATCCATGGTGCCCCTTGCCTTTGCCGGCATCCTTGCCGGCAATCCCTACTTTTTGAAACAAAGTACTAAGAAAACCTAACAGTCTCCGCAAGTCCTTCCTAATCACCACCAGCCCCGCCTTCTCCTTCATATTTCGTCCGGGTAACCAAAAAACATATAAGACACCACGATAATCAAAAGCACTCAAAGCCTTGCCCTTTTCACCTATTTGTAGTAAAATTATATCTTAGATAAATGTCGCTTTCCAAAGCCATTTACAAATACACCAGCACACTACTTCAAGTGCAGATTGGAGAGAATATGTTAGCAGATATGCCAAAAATATACTGGGCAGGTGACTCAACTGTTAAGCAGAATGATTTTACCAGCTATCCACAGTGTGGAATCGGACAGGGCTTTCAGTTATTTGTTAAGAAGGAGATTCTGATAGTCAACAGAGCAGAGAACGGAAGAAGCACGAAGAGCTTTTTGGACGAAGGAAGACTTGAGTTTATTAAGGAGAATATTAAAAAGGGAGACTTTCTTTTTATTCAGTTCGGTCATAATGACGAGAAGGAGCAGGATCCGGACAGATATACAGATGCAGGGACTACCTTTAAGGATAACCTTAAGATATACATAGATGCAGCTCGCAGTGTTGGAGCATATCCGTTACTTATTACACCTCTTTACAGAAGAAGATTTATGGAGGATGGCAGCTTAGAGGAGAATTCACACCTTGGTTATCCTGCTGCTATGATAGAGGTTGGTGCAGAGTGCAATGTTCCGGTAATTGATTTATGCGATATAAGTGAGAGATTAATTAAGAAAACCGGGGACATGGATAGCCGTAAGTGGTTTATGTATTTTGATGCAGGAATGTATCCTAATTATCCTGAGGGTAAAGCTGACAATACACATCTTAGATACGAAGGTGCAGTAGAATTTGCAAGAATTATTGCAGCAGAGATTGCAAAGCTTGATAAGGTGTATACGGATATGCTGGTATCGCCTGAGGATGTTAAGGAAGCAGCATATTTATTAGTTGATTAATATGGAGGAAAATGATGAATATAACAGCAGAGAATACTAATAAGCTTGTTGAGAGAGTAATAACAAGACTTTCAGAGATTAAGGCTGATGATACAGGAATGTGGGACGGTCTTGCAGTTAATGCAGCTACCCTGCTTTATAAGAAAACACAGGATGAGGCTTTAAAGGCAGCGTTGCTTAAGAAGGTTGATGAGTTTGTAGCAGGGGTTAAGGTTATGGATATTGAGGAGCTGGAATTTACAACAGCACCATGCCTTTTATATACTGCATTTAAATTAACAGGTGATGAGAAGTATAAAAATAAGGCAATGGAGCTTGAGCGTTCAGACGAGAAGATGGGTTTTGCGTTTGATATGATGCATGAAACAGCATTTGGCGGCAAGGAGCATTACCATGCCATTACTGTGGCATTTAATGAGCTGGCTAAGAAGGAACCATGCTGCGATACTGCTAAGGCTATGTTTATGGAAGCACTTATCGATACTATCGAGGCGATTGACCAGCCGGTATATGAGCTTTACAGAAGTCTTGTAGATTTATTCAGAGCGCAGCTTAAGGGGCTTATAGCTAATGGTGAGGTGGCTCTTATAGACGAGAAGGCTAAGATGATACTTGCTTACGCTATTAAGAAGGCATGTGACATGAAGGTTATTCTTGCAGAGAAGTACGAGGCTGTTGCTGATAAAATAAGCGATAATTACGAAACTTTGGATTGTGCATACGTAATCAATTACGCTCAGCACATGTAAGAGAGGTGTACGGAATGAATATAGAACTTATTACAAAAACCACAAGAAATGTATGTGTCGAGCTGGTTGGCGCAGGTACATATTATACTGATAAGGAAAGCTATGATGTATTTGTTAACGGCGAATACACAATGAAAACCAATAAGGTTATTACCTCAATCTATGGACTTTTACCTGATACCGAATATAATATCGAGGTAAAGGAAAGTAATGTAACTGATGGTGAGGCAGGATGTATTACAGTTAAGACAGACAGAGAATTCGTAACCCTTAATGTCAGGGATTTCGGTGCATATGGTAATGGCGAGCATGATGATACTCTTGCTATCCAGACTGCTATTATGGCATGTCCAAAGGACGGAAGAGTATTAGTTCCAGCCGGGACATACAAGATTACAACACTTTTCTTAAAGAGCGACCTTGTGCTTGAGCTTGAGAAAGGTGCTACACTTTCTGCATTTACTGAGAGAACTAAGTTTGGTATTTTACCGGGAATGATTCAGAGCTATGATGAGCAGGATGAGTACAATCTTGGTACATGGGAGGGTAACCCTCTTGACTGCTTCACAGGAATTATTACAGGACTTAATGTGGAAAATGTAGTAATTACAGGAGAAGGTACAATTGATGGCTGCACAAGCTTTGATAACTGGTGGAAGAACTGTAAGGTTAGAAATATTGCATGGAGACCAAGACTTGTATTCATCAGCCATTGTAAGAATGTAACTCTTCACGGAATTACAGTTACGAACTCACCATCATGGACCTTACATCCATATTTTACAGAGAATATCAGATTTATTGATATTAAGGTTATTAACCCTGCTAACTCTCATAACACAGACGGTCTTGACCCTGAGTCATGTACGGGCGTTGAGGTTACAGGTGTATACTTCTCAGTTGGTGATGACTGTATCGCCGTTAAATCAGGTAAGATATACATGGGCAGAAAGCACAAGCTTCCAACCTCTAATATGATTATCAGACAGTCATGCATGAGAGATGGACATGGTGCAGTAACTATCGGAAGTGAGATTGCTGCCGGTGTTAATAATGTAAAGATTAAGGATTGTATATTCCTTAACACAGACAGAGGTCTCCGTGTAAAGACACGAAGAGGTCGTGGTAAGGATTCTGTGCTTGATAATATCGTATTTGAGAATATCAAGATGGATAATGTAATGACACCATTTGTTGTAAACAGCTTCTATTTCTGCGACCCTGATGGAAAGACAGAGTATGTTGCATCTAAGACACCTCTTCCAGTGGATGACAGAACACCAAGAATTGACAGACTGGTATTTAAGAATATTGAGTGCCATAACTGCCATGTAGCAGGTGCATATATCTATGGTCTTCCTGAGCAGAAGATTAAGCAGGTTACAATGGAAAATATTGTTATTGATTATGCCGCTGAACCAAAGCCGGGCGTAGCTGCCATGATGTTAGGCTGTGATGAGTCAACCAAGAGAGGTATTGTGGCTGCTAATGTAGAGAATTTAATCCTTAATAATGTTAAGGTTATAGGCTGTGACGGCGAGGAAATAGAGTTAATTAACGTTGATAATATAAATAGTAAATAAGAGGAGTCCAATTTGAACAGAGAGCTTCTTGATATACTAAGAATAATTACTCCCGAGGAAGAGGAAATTCTGTCCGGTAAAAAAATAAGCAAGGACAGATATTCCTCAACCAGGGATTTTACCATTGGCAGCGAAAAGCTGCTTAATAAGGGTAGTCTTATAGATATTAGAACCCATACAAGGTTTGTTGCATTTCCAAAGCATAAGCATGATTATATTGAGATAATTTATATGTGCAGCGGAAAGACAGAGCATATTATTAATGATAATGCCAAAGTGACATTGGAGACGGGAAATCTGTTATTCCTTAATCAGTTTTCATATCATGAAATATTGCCGGCAGGAGAGGGCGATATTGCAATTAATTTCATTGTCAAGCCGGAGTTTTTTGATGTGGCATTTGATATGATGGAGGAAGAAAATATTCTTAGGAAGTTCATTGTCAGTACACTTCGTAATGATAATGATCAGGCGGCATATCTGCATTTTAATGTAGCAGATATACTTCCGGTACAGAATCTTGTAGAAAACATGGTATGGTCCATAGTTAATAAGCAGAGCAATAACAGACGTATTAATCAGACAACCATGGGACTTTTGTTTTTGCAGCTTATGAACTATCTTGATAAGCTTGAAGAGGAAGGGTCAGGAATAAGCAGGGATAATAAGATATCCTTTGCCACCTTGAAATATGTTGAGGAGAATTATCGTGATGGAAGTCTGGCAGAGCTGGCAGAAACACTTAATATGTCCATATATTCGCTTTCAAGGCATATAAAACAGGCTACGGGCTATAATTTCAAGGATTTGTTACAGATTAAGAGATTTAATAAATCGGTGCAGCTTCTTACAGAGACAAAGCTATCCGTAGCAGACATTATCACAGCGGTGGGATATGACAATACCAGCTACTTTTTTAGAATGTTTAAAGAAAAATATGGTTGCAGCCCTAAGCATTTCAGGGATAGGGAGCAGAGCAAATAAGGACGTGTTTTTTTCAATACACGTCCTTTTATTGTGGGAAAAAGTATGCTATAGTTAGCCTATAATAAGACAAATAAGGTCACATTATGCAGATAATGGATTGGAGGTAGGGTAATGAGTAATTACTATCTTGCTGTCGATATAGGTGCTTCAAGCGGCAGACATATTCTTGGACATCTCGAGGATGGCAAAATGATTCTTGAAGAGGTATACCGTTTTGAAAACGTGCTTGAAAAGAGAAACGGTCACCTTTGCTGGAATTTTGACAGATTATTTAATGAGATAGTAGCAGGTATTGCTAAATGTAAGGAAATCGGCAAGCTTCCTGTAACCATGGGAATTGATACTTGGGGTGTTGATTTCGTTCTCCTTGATGAGAATGATGAGCTTCTTGGCGATACCGTTGCGTACAGAGATTCAAGAACGGACGTTATTGATAAGGAATTGTATAAGGTGGTTTCTGAGGAAGAGCTTTATACAAGGACAGGAATTCAGAAGGCATTATTTAATACAGTTTATCAGTTGTATGCCATTAAGCAGAGTAATCCTGAGTACATAGAAAAAGCTAAGTCGTTCCTTATGGTTCCAGAGTATTTTAACTATCTTTTAACAGGCGTTAAGAAGAATGAGTATACTAACGCTACTACAGGTCAGTTAGTTAATGCCCAGACCAAGGACTGGGATTTCGAGCTTATTGAGAAGCTTGGATATAATAAGGAGATGTTTGGCAAGCTTAATCTTCCTAAGACATCAGTAGGTATGCTGACACCTGAGATTCAGGAGAGAGTTGGCTTTAATCTTGAGGTTATCCTTCCGGCTACTCACGACACAGGCTCAGCAGTTATGGCGGTTCCTGCTAATGATGATGATTTCATTTATTTAAGCTCAGGTACATGGTCACTTATGGGCATTGAACGTAAGGAGGCTGACTGCTCTAAGGAGAGCTGTAAGTATAATTTTACTAATGAGGGCGGTTATGATTACCGTTTCAGATATCTTAAGAATATCATGGGCTTATGGATGTTACAATCTGTAAGAAGAGAGCAGTCTGTTAAGTATGGATTCCAAGAGCTTATCGCCATGGCCATGGAGGAAAGTGATTTTCCATCAGTTGTGGATGTTAATGACCATTCCTTCCTTGCTCCGGAGAGCATGACAGAGGCAATTAAGGCATACTGTGAGAAGTCTAATCAGCAGGTTCCTGAGAATCTTGGTCAGGTGCTTGCATGTATATATACCTCACTTGCTAAGAGCTATGCAGATACCATTAAGCAGATTGAGGAAATCACAGGCAGAACCTATTCACGTCTTCATATTGTAGGCGGTGGCTGTCAGGACCAGTACCTTAATAAAAAGACCAGCGAGGCTACAGGAAAGGCAGTATATGCAGGGCCGGTTGAGGGAACTGCACTTGGCAATCTTATGGCACAGATGCTTAAGGCTGGAGATTTTGCAACACTTGAAGAGGCAAGAAGCTGCGTGGCGAAGTCATTTGATATTAAAAAAGTAGATTAAATTTTATAAATAAGAAAGGCAGGTACTTAAAATGTACGATATTGAAAAGGGCTATCAGGTAGCAAAGGAATTTTATGCACAGTATGGAATTGATGTTGATAAGGCAATCGAAATCGCGGACAGCGTGCCATTATCAATGCACTGCTGGCAGGGTGATGATGTAGCAGGTCTTGAGAAGAAGGAGGATTCAGCTCTTACAGGTGGTATTCAGGCAACAGGTAACTACCCGGGTAAGGCTAGAAATGGTGAAGAGCTTAGAGCGGATATCGAGATGGCTATGAAGTACATCCCAGGTGAGGTTAAGCTTAACCTTCATGCAAGCTACATTGATACAGACGAGTTTGTTGACAGAAATGAAATCGAGCCAAAGCATTTTGATAAGTGGGTAGACTGGGCTGTTAAGAATAATGTAGGTCTTGACTTTAACCCAACATATTTTGCACATCCAAAGAGTGATAACGGTACTCTTTCAGCAGCGGATGAGGATGTTCGTAAGTTCTGGATTGAGCACGGTATCAGAACACGTAAGATTGGCGGTTACTTTGCAGAGAAGACAGGTAAGACCTGCGTAATTAACCATTGGACACCTGATGGAGATAAGGAATTCCCAATCGATACAATTTCTCCAAGACTTCGTCTTAAGGACAGCTACGACCAGATTTTTGAGGCAACTAAGGACGTTAAGAACGTTATGGACGGTATTGAGTCTAAGGTATTCGGTATTGGTCTTGAGAGCTACACAGTAGGCTCACATGAATTCTGCATGGGCTATGTAATGAAGGCTAACAAGGATAACGTAATCATGACACTTGATACAGGACATTATCATCCAACTGAGATGGTATCAGCTAAGCTTGGTTCTATTTACGCTTTCGCTGACCATGTACTTTTACATGTATCACGTCCTGTTAGATGGGATTCAGACCATGTAGTGGCATTTGATGATGAGACAAGAGCTATTATGGAGGAGCTTGTTCGTCTTGGCAAGCTTCAGGATACATATATTGCAACGGACTTCTTTGATGCTTCAATCAACAGAATCGTTGCTTGGGTAGCAGGTCTTAGAAATACAAGAAAGGCTATGCTTGCAGCATTGTTACAGCCAAACGATAAAATGAAGGAGCTTGAGGCGGCAGGTGATGTAAGTGCAAGACTTGCATACAGAGACGAGTTCAAGGCAGCTCCATTTGCACTTGTATGGGATTACTACTGTGCTAAGAAGAATGCAGGTGTTGGTCTTGAGTGGCTTGATGAAGTTAAGAAGTATGAGAATGAGGTATTAAGTAAGAGATAACTATTCGCGATGGCAATGAGCCATGCGCTGAAAAAATAGAAAGTTTCACCTGTGCTTGCACAAGAGTGGGACTTTCTTTTTTTTGCCGCATGGCTCGGATTTTTGTGGGTATTAAAGCTTCTTAAAGTAATCATATATTTTGGGGATATAAAAATATTGTAATTAAATGAGGGTATGGTAAAATGGTTTCATAGCATGCAGGAAGGCGAGTATAAAGCTTCATAGAGAACGAAAAGGAGAATAATATGGATGTATATACACTAACAAATAATGACATAATCTTAAAGGTAAAGTCACATGGTGCAGAGATTATTTCTCTCACTAAAAATGGAAGGGAATATATGTGGAATTCCGACCCACAGTTCTGGGGAAGAACTGCGCCGATATTATTTCCGGTGGTTGGAGCTTTTAAGGATAATCAGTATAAGTATAATGGAAATACCTATAAGCTGGGGCAGCATGGCTTTGCAAGGGATATGGAATTTACACTTATTTCTCGGACTGATAAGACACTTATATTTAGGCTTGATGCAGATGACAAGACCTTGGCTGTGTATCCGTTTAAGTTTAGTCTGGAAATCAGCTATAGCTTGAAGAGCAATGGCGTAGAGGTTAAATGGAAGGTAATTAATCAGGATGAGGATAAGATGTATTTTTCTATTGGTGGACATCCTGCATTCATGTGTCCGGTTAATGAAGGAGAGGCACGTTCAGATTACAGACTTCTTATTAAGAGGGAAGAAAAGCCTCTAAAGGAGCTTGAGGCAACCATGCTTGAAGGAGGTCTTGCAGGCTTCATTCATAATGTATATCAGCTTGACAAGGGAATGATAAACACTACAATGGAGCTTTTTGCAGAGGATGCATTGGTTTTAGAGGATAAGCAGGCTGATGAGGTCTCATTGGTCACTCCGGCAGGTGAGGTATATCTTACAGTTAAGTTTGACATGCCGCTTGTGGGAATCTGGTCTCCTCCGGGAAAGGAGGCTCCATTTGTATGTATAGAGCCTTGGTGTGGAAGATGTGATGGCGTTGATTTTAAGGGGGAGCTTCAGGATAGGGAGTATGGAAATGAGCTGGATGCAGGAGAATGCTTTGAGACCGGCTTTGAAATATTAGTATAGTCGTAAGGATAATATAGAAAAACTTTCTTGACATTATTACACAAAAAGAATATACTAACTAAGTTTTGACAAAGGAAAAGAGTTTCGCTAAGTCCGAAACTCTTTTCTTATGTTTAATTGGCAGAGCTAGTGCTATTAGGAAAATAAATATCATTATGTATTTTCCAGCCGGGTAGTAAAAAATGTTGAATTAAAAAATAAAAAAGAAGCAGAGGACAACATGGAACCAATCAGATATGAAGATTCAGGAATAGATAGCAGAATAATCAGAGCTGTTAAAGAAATGGGCTTTGAAACAATGACACCTATACAGCAGCAGGCAATTCCTGCACTGCTTGAGGGCAGGGATGTATTAGGACAGGCACAGACAGGAACCGGTAAGACAGC
>JAZQLB010000106.1:0-2841 GCA_045542475.1 Lachnospiraceae bacterium
TGGTCTTTAGTTTGGGAGGATGCACCTTTGTTTAATGAAGAATTTGAAGCGTGGGCAAATGGACCAGTTTGTAAGGAATTATTTCTTAAAACCAGAGGAAAATTTTCTGTATCTGCTAGTGATGAAACTGGTGGAGATGGAGACTTAACGGATAATGAAAAAGACACTATTAACCAAGTATTGGAACATTATGGAGAGCGCAATGCCCAATGGCTTAGTCAATTAACTCATATGGAAGATCCATGGAATGAAGCTCGTATAGGGATTCCGGCAGGTGCAGGCTGTGACCGTGTTATAACTAAAGAAAGTATGGCGATTTATTATGGCGGTCTCTAAGAAACGTGTTAAGCAAGTAAAAGAGCCGAAAGGAAATCAAATAGCACAGGGAGGAAATCCAGAGCAGTATTATTCACAGCACCCATCGTGGAACTTTTCTAGTTGTGATAAATTGTATTGGAGTTTGCATTCTGATGAAGTGCATGAAGTATTCTGGGAAGAAGTATTACCACATTTTCAAGGGTGGGAGACACAAACATGGGCTAATATTTTGATTGAAGCCAAAAAACAAAATCATTCTATAGATGCTAATGATTTGAACAAAATTGCATCAGATAGATTGGAAGAATTATATGTGGAGGCAAGTGCATTAATTTCATTAAGATTAACGGGAACACATCGTGTTTACGGATATATGAAAGGTTCTGTTTTTAATATTTTGTGGATTGATTTAGAACATGGAGATAATGCGAATTGCGTTTGCAGGTCTTGGAAAAAGCATACGTGATAGTGTATGCTGTAGAGGTAAACAATTAGTTAAGTGTAATAGTTACACACATTAATATATATATTAATGTGTGAGGCGTATATCAATAATATTCGGATTAAAACCAGACCCACCATAAAAGGCAGCCGATACATAAGCGGCTGCTTTTTTCTGTGTGAAAATGGTAATATTATTTTCTTTAACAAAATCAGGTGTACCATACTTATAAATCAGCTCCGGTGTAATACCGGTTCCGATAAGCTTACCAATAGCTTCAATTTCACTCCACTTTTTAGTAAATTCCTCTGCTTCCGCAGAGAATATTCCCTCAAAACGATTAAGCAGTGCTGCTCTTGGCACACGGACATCCTGAATGTCAACTCCGATATCAGTAGAATGTATGGCACAGGCAATGGCATTTTTGCAATGGCTGATATTAAAATGCACATCAGCATATTCCTTAAGATAAGGTTTACCATTTTTATTATAAGCAAATTCAGGCTGGCAGTCAGCACTAAAATAGTCAGGATATTCCTTATTAAGCCCGTGACATAATAAAAGATAGGACATGGCACTTTCAACACGCATGGAAGCAGAACGGAGAGCCTCCGCCTTCTGCCGTCTGAAATCAGGCAGAAGGGAAGAAAGCTTCTCATATGTGGCAATATATTCATTTTCATTAAGATTTTCCGGAAAATCCATGTAATATATCATAAATAGTCTCCATTAGTAAATTATTTCGCTTAAGATGTCAAAAGCACCGAAGGTGCATTGTGTTGTACTATATACGGATATTCAAACTTGTTTGTATATCCGTATACAGTACAACACGAGTGCGAAGCACTCTTTTGACATTTTAATCATCTTACTATTCCGCAGCAATACGCTTGCCCGTAGCCATTGCCTTTTTTACAGGAGAAAGCATAAGAATAATAATTGTTACAATGCCCTCCAGTAAAATATAAGCATAATTATATGCGATTGGGTAAATAATCGCAAGTGACTGTGGGAAATTATCAGGCATATAGTCCATCCAGTAGATATAGCCGCCAATAGTGTGGAATAACCCTCTTACCATAATGGCGAGAATATAGCCCTTAATAAGTCCGTTTTTACTCTTATAGAAGATTCCTGAAAGTCCCAGTGCAGTAAAGGCAAATATGTAGTCCATACAAGCCTGAAGCGGTGAAAGAATATAGCTTCCGCCATCCTGAACGAACTGCAATAAGCTATAAGCAAAACCGGCAATTAAACCAATCTTAGCACCATACCAGTAGCCAACTAAGGTTACAAAAAGCATGGAGCAAAGCGTAACAGAGCCGCCCCAAGGCATAGGGATTATCTTGATATAAGATGTGGCAAAGCCAAGAGCAATGGCAGCAGCACAGAATACAAGCTGCTTGGTTGAAAAAAGTTTCTTATTTTCTTTTCCTTTGGTGGTTATAAATGCTGTGACAATAATTAATGCAGCGATTAAAATGAATACGGCGATATTGCCGGCAGAGGTTAAGGAATAATATCCATCCTCCTGATTAAGAAATAATGACATAAAAAAATCCTCCTTAAAAAAATATAGGAGGGGACTACAAGTGAAGTTACAACAATGGTACCATGTTGTTGCAAGCTGCTTCCTTACGCCGGTACTAACCGGATCAAGTAGTGAGGGTCAGATATACATCAGTCTCAGCCATAATGGCTCCCCTAGCATAAAATATTTATTTGCTTGGGGCTAATATACAGCAGGAAAAAAGAAATGTCAATATTTAATAGAAATTTAATGAAAAAATTTCGAAACTATGTTAGTATATCTATGTATGCGTTTGGATATGGAGGTTTTGGTATGAGTGAAGAAACGTATAATGGTTCGAGCTGCGATAAAAGCAGTTGTGAAGGCTGTGCACACAGCTCAAGCTGTAGTAGTGCAGGTAGCAAGAATAAGAACAGTTTTTTAGTAGATGAGAATGCTTATAGCAGAATTAAGAAGGTAATCGGTATTGTAAGCGGCAAGGGCGGTGTTGGTAAGTCAACAGTAACCTGTACACTTGCAAGACAGTTAAATGATATGGGATATAAGGTTG
>JAZQLB010000107.1:0-3351 GCA_045542475.1 Lachnospiraceae bacterium
TTTGTGTGAGATGGACGAAACAGTGGGAATTCCCACTGTTTCGTCCATCTCACACAAAATACAACTAAAATATAGCTAAGGGACAGGATACAAACGCATCCTGTCCCTTATATTTATCGTATGCTTAATTAACTTCTTAATTCAAACTGCTCAACCAATGCCTTAAGGCTCTCTGACTGAGCTGTTAATTCCTGACTGGTTGCCGATGTATCTGATGCTGATTCTGAATTAGTATGTACAACCTTTTCAATCTGCTCGATGCCTCTCTCAATTTCAGCAAGCATCTCTGACTGGGTTCTTGAACCTTCACTTGAACGCTTAGCTGCTGCTGCAAACTGCTTGATATAATTAAGAATCGCAGTAAATGCCTCTACTGTCTTACCAGTAATCTCATTACCACTATTAATCTCAACTAATGACTTATCAATAAGCTCTCTTGTGCTTACTGCTGACTTGGCACTGTCCGCCGCAAGCTTTCCAATCTGGTCAGCAACTACCGCAAAGCCTCTTCCTGCTTCTCCTGCTCTCGCAGCCTCAATGGAAGCATTAAGAGAAAGAAGGTTGGTCTGTGATGCAATATCCTCAATAGCAGCGATAATATCCTGAATAGCAAGCGATGTCTCACTAATTCTATCCATTGCAGCAGTTAACTGCTGTAAGTCTTCCTGACTCTGCTCAGCTTCCTTAGTAACCTCTGCCATCATGCTTGCAGCACCTTCTGCTTCTTCTGCGCTCTGCTCTGAAATTCTTGCCACATTACCTACAGTCGCTACAAGCTGCTCAACTGCACCTGCCTGATTGGCTGCGCCGTCCTCTAACGTCTGTGCTCCGGCTGATAACTGCTCTGCTCCGGCTGCAACCTGTGTTGCTACCTCGTCAATCTGCATTAAGGTGTCATTGATACTTCTGTTCATCTTTCTCATTGAAAGAATAAGCTCTCTGAACTCACCTACATACAAATCTTCATGTGCAGTATTAACATTAAAGTTTCCATTAGCCATCTCACTCATGAGATAATCTGCATCCTGGATAATTCCATGTAATGAAGCACATGTCTCTGTAAAATCCTTTGCCAGTGTTCCAAATTCATCCTCTGACTCGTACTCTATGCAGACATCAAGAATACCCTCTCTCATCTTACCTGCTGCATCTCTTATCTCATTAACAGGAGCCAATATAAGCTTCGTAAGCTTAGCTAATATCTTAGTTGCATTAACTACTGTGAGTACACCTAAAACAATCATTGCAACAATACTTCCTATTGCCAGATAAGATGACATATTAATCTCGTCAATTGCTGACTGATCTGCTATCTCTCCAATCTGACTAAGTATTCCTGTCACAACCTCTGACTGACTGTAATACTCAGTATCATATACCACCATTGCCTGTTCAGAATTACCTGCACTAATCTGCTCTCCAATTCTGTTAATTACAATCTGCAATTCGTCAACTGCCGCATCCAATTGTGCTATAAGCGCATCATCCGAAAAACCTGCCTTAAGAATATCCACATTAGCATTAATTCCATTAATCTTGCCAGAGCTAACATTAATATACTTATTTGCATCTGCGGAATTATCTGTTGTAACGGTTAATACCATGAGCTTACCAACCATCTGCACATCACGCTGTATCTCAAGCTGTGCAACACTATTAGTATACGCATCGTCATAAAAGGTTCTAAATGATATTGCCACAAGCACACTGGCAATAATAGATACCAATACTGCAAGAATAAACATTCTCAGTACTGAAGAGAATACCTTCTTTAGCTTGGCATCCAATTTAAGATTTTTTAATTGAGTTTCCATCTTTTTTCCCATAATAAGCTCCGCCTTTCTGAATATAGACATGTAAATCTGCATACATTATAGTACTTTTTACTCACGTTTTTCAAGTCTTTTTCACAAAACACGCCAATTTTGTAGTGATATTTTCCCATTATGTTTTCAAAAACCAAAAAACTTTAAATAATTAGTTATTACATTTAATTTTCTAAAGTCTTTTATATCCTTATTCCTCACTATTCTCCGCTACCTTGCTTGCTCTTGCCTCTACCTGTGCATCCTGGATTTCCTTAGGTGTCTGCTCATATCTTGAAAACTCATATTCATAGGTTCCACGTCCACCGGTCATTGAACGGAGAACTGTACAATAGCCGGTAAGCTCCATCATTGGAATATCTGCTTCTATTACCTGTTTGCCTGTAGTGGTCGGATTCATTCCCATTACTCTGCCACGGCGTTTGTTAAGGTCGCCCATTACATCTCCTGTATATTCCTCTGGAACTGTAACCTTAAGGCTCATAACCGGCTCTAATAATACCGGTCCCGCCTCCATAACGCCTTTCTTAAATGCCTGCTTAGCAGCCATCTTAAACGCCATTTCTGACGAATCTACTGAATGATATGAACCATCATAAAGAACTGCCTTAACTCCAACTACTGGATATGCTGCAAGAGGCCCCTTTAGAACCGCCTCTTGTAGTCCCTTTTCTACTGCCGGGAAGAAATTCTTAGGAACTGCACCGCCTACAACCTGCTGTTCAAATACATAAGCTGTATCATTATCATATGAAGGCTCAAATTTCATCTTAACATGACCATACTGACCGTGACCTCCTGACTGCTTTTTATACTTATATTCCACATCCGAGGTCTTCTTAATAGTCTCCCTGAAAGCAATCTTAGGCTTACTAAGCTCTATTTCACACTTATATTCATTAGCCAGTCTGCTCTGAACGATTTCTAGCTGAACCTCTCCTATTCCATATAAGAGGAGCTGCCTGTTCTCTACATCATTGACAATTTTTAAGGTCTGGTCCTCATGTGAGAGCTTCTGCAATGCCTGTGCTACCTTATCAATATCGTTCTTATTAGGAACCTTATATCGCATAGCTGTATATGGCTTAGATATCTCGAACTTACCGTATACGATAGTTGTTGCCTTAGTGGATAAGGTATTGCCTGTTCTTGCAGCTGTAAGCTTAGGGATAGCACCAATATCTCCAGCATGTAACTCTGCAACCTCAATAGCCTTGCTTCCTCTAAGAACATAGAGCTTGCTTATCTTTTCCTCAATGTCCTTATCATGGTTATAAATTACATCATCAGCCTTAAATACGCCTGAACATACCTTAATAAGAGAATATTTTCCGATAAATGGGTCAACTATTGTCTTAAACACATATGCTGATTTTGCCTTGGCAAAGTCATAATTTGCCTCAAATACTTCATTAGTCTTCATATTAAAGCCTGCGATTTCCTTATTCTCAGGGCTTGGAAGATACTTAACGATATCATCGATAAGGGTAAATGTACCCTGACAAAGTGTATTTGAACCCATAGA
>JAZQLB010000108.1:0-3684 GCA_045542475.1 Lachnospiraceae bacterium
AGGCTTTAGGCGGTAATATTATTACTGATGCCTTTGGTATTGTGGCAATGGTTGCCATGACACCGCTTATCACAATTCAGATAATGGGCTTAATCTTTAAAATTAAGGAAAAGAAGCTTCATGCAAGCCTTGCCACTTCTACTGTTGCACTTGATTCCTATGATGATATGGAAATTATCGAGTTGTAGGTATTATAAGGAAAAGAGGTTAATATGGGAAATTTATATTTAATGACAACAATTATTGACAGAAAAAATGTCAAACGATATATGGATTTATATCAGGCTAATAAGCTTAATGTAATGTTCATCTCACTCGGTGCCGGAACTGCTGCTAATGAAATGCTTGATTACCTTGGGCTAGAATCTGCTGAAAAAGCAGTAATATTCTCTGTTTTAGAGGAATCTACTTGGATTACCGTAAAGAAAGACTTGGAAAAGAAATTAAAAATTGATGCTCCCGGCGGTGGAATTGCCTTTATCATTCCACTTAGCAGCATTGGAGGCAAAAAGACCCTGCAATTTCTTTTAGAGACTCAGGATTATCAAAAAAAGGAGGAATCCACCTTGAAGAATACAACTCACGATTTAATTATTGTTATTGCAGAACAGGGATATACCAATCTGATTATGGATGCTGCCAGAGAAGCCGGAGCTTACGGCGGAACAGTTATTCATGCTAAAGGAACAGGCATGGAAGCAGCTGAGAAATTTATGGGTGTTTCCCTTGCCATCGAGAAAGAAATTATATATATCGTTACAAAAACCGAGCTAAAAAACAACATTATGCAGGCTATCATGCAAAAGGCAGGAACAGATACAAAGGCAAAGGCTATTGCATTTTCCCTTCCTGTAACAGATACTGCCGGCTTAAGACTTGTAGAGGATTAATTCCTCTAAGCATTAAAGGCGTATGCAGAAACAAAATTTGCTTCTGCATACGCCTTTTAATATTGTTATAAGAGCTAACTACATTCTCTTACTCTCTTCAAATTCTATTATTTCATTGTACTCTGAAATCTTCTCTACATTCAGATAATCCCTGCTATCAACCGGCAATTCCTTCTCTGCAAGCTTCTTACGGCTGTTATAGCCCACAAATGCATACA
The DNA here is from genome assembly GCA_045542475.1 of Lachnospiraceae bacterium. GTDB lineage: Bacteria > Bacillota > Clostridia > Lachnospirales > Lachnospiraceae > CAG-882. The sequence continues at coordinate 1,109 of JAZQLB010000108.1, forward strand.
GACAGGCAAAGAATGGTGCTCCAAGAATCATACCTATTACTCCGAATAAACCTCCGCCTACCAGAATGGCAAATAATATCCACATACTTGATATCTTTAATCTGTCACCTAAAATATAAGGTCCAATGAGATTACCATCAAACTGCTGAAGAATAAGAACAAATATGGCAAATATTATACCCTGTCTCGGCTCTTCCATAAGAAGGATGAGGATACTTGGAATTGCTCCGATAAATGGTCCAAAATATGGAATAATATTAGTTACACCAACGATTATACTAATAAGCACAATATACTCAAAGTCAACAATAACCATGAATATATAGCACAGCATTCCTATAATAAAGGAATCAATAATCTTACCATTAATAAAACCACCAAATACATTATTCGCATATCTTACACCATACATCAAAGCATTTGCTCGTCTGGTATTAAGATAGCTGTATGCAAGCTTTTTGGCATATGCTATTAATTTCTCTTTTTCAAACAGAACATAAACTGAAATAAACACGGCAAGTATAGCATTAAGAAGTGCCTTCAGGCCCACAACAATACCTGTTGTAATACCTACAACAATCTTATCAATATTAGGAAGCACCACACTCTCTATATACTGGATAATCTGCAGATATACCTTCTCAACAGCTACAAGCATATAGGTACTTACTTCACTCTCATCTTCATTAAGACCTACTATCCACGACTCAATCTGCTCATAATATTCAGGTGCCTCAAGAATAATCTTACTGATTGACTGATACACCTGAGGTATTACCATATAAAGCCCACCAAAAAGCAATAAAAAGAAAATAATCAAGGTAGAAAATACTCCAACCGTTCTTGAAAATGATTTTCTCTTATGAAACTTATCCGGCTTACGATATATTAATTTTGCAAGAGGCATATAGAGATATTTCTCTAAAAACTTAAGCACCGGATTAAGCAGATATGCAAGCACAAATCCATATATAATAGGCGCCATTGTATTGACTATGGTTGTCTTTATATTTGAATTACCCGACTCTTTGTCCATAAAATTATTAAAGGCTATAGCCAAAACAATCACAATCAGGGCAAGTGCTGCCATATTAATATATTTCTTTTCTATTTTCCACTTCATATCGGTCTCCTCCAATGCTGCATAGTATATATTTATTTTCCGATATTTTTTTGATTTAGTCAACCATTATCTTCTAATTATCGCAATCTTCATTATTTCATCTGAAATATTGAGTGCATGGTCACCGATACGTTCAAAATCTGTAAGCATCTCCGAAAATAAAATACTGCCTTCATCAGAGCAGGTTCCCTGCTGAATTCTGGTAAACATATTATTTCTAAACTGCTTAGTAATATCATCAATCTTCTGCTCCATGCCTGCAATCTTTGCATGCCATTCCACTACATCATCATATTTCTCTAAAAGATCAACAAACAATTCATCACAAACTCTCTGCAGCTCATCAATCTCAGCCTTTGCCATGTCAGAAAATCTAATATTTTTTTCTTCAATCATACCGATATAGCCTGCAATATTCATAGCATGATCGCTGATTCGTTCAATATTGCTTGTCATAGAGAAATAAGAGTTAAATATTTTATTACCATCCTCCGTTGTCTCATGAGCAAGTGCTTTAGTAATATATTTTGAAATCTCTTTGTTAAGAAAATCCACATACTCTTCTCTTTTTTCAATAACTGACAATATCCCCGGCGTTTTAGATGCAAAAACATCGAATGCACCATGAACATTCTCCTTTGCCATATCCAGCATTCTAAGAAGCTCAAGCTTGGTTCCCTCCATACTTATAGCTGATACACCCAGTCTGTCTGAATTAATCTGCTTAATATTTAACAAACGGAACTCTGCTTCATCCTCCGTACCTGCCTTATCCTTTAATATCCATTGTGCAAACCTTGTAAGTAATGTACCAAATGGAATTAATAACATTGTTGTAACAATATTAAATGTTGTATGCAGATTAGCAATCTGTGCGGATGGCTTCGATGTCCAACTCTCTACAAATGGAATAAGCGGAGTAAGCAGACACAATGTAGTAAAAATTATTGTTCCTATAACGTTAAATGATATATGTATAACTGTTGTTCTCTTTGCATTTCTGCTGGTTCCGGCAGATGCTAACAACGCTGTAATACAAGTACCGATATTTTGTCCAAAAAGTACAAATGCAGCACTTGAAAGTCCCACAACTCCACTATCTGCAAGTGCCTGTAAAATACCTACAGAAGCAGATGATGACTGTATCAGCGCAGTAAACACTGTACCTGCAAGTATACCAAGCACCGGATTCTCGAAGGTTGTTAAAAGATTTACAAACTCAGGAGAATTACCAAGAGGCTTCATGGCAGCACTCATCATATCCATACCTATAAATAACACACCTAAACCTGCCAATATATTTCCAATATGACCAAGCTTCTTATTCTTGACAAACACAACAATAAATACACCTATAAAAGCCATTAATGGTGCTATCGCCCCTACATCAAGTGCAATCAACTGTCCTGTAATGGTTGTACCAATATTGGCACCCATAATAATCCATACAGCC
>JAZQLB010000109.1:0-5468 GCA_045542475.1 Lachnospiraceae bacterium
AAGGTCATATCAGTACCCCAAAGGTCATTATCAATGGTCTTTGGAAGCGTAACCACATTAAGCCCCTCTTCTCTAAGAAGATTAGCTGTCTTATGAGTTCCGTTACCGCCAAGCACTACCAGACAGTCAAGTCCCAATGACTTATAATTCTTCTTCATTTCCTCGACCTTATCAAGTCCGTTCTCATCCGGCACTCTCATAAGCTTAAACGGCTGACGGGAGCTTCCGATAATAGTTCCACCCTCGGTAAGAATTCCCGAAAAATCGCTCTTGTTCATAACCCTGAAATTACCGTAAATAAGACCCTTATAGCCCTCTTCAATACCGATAATCTGTACATCATCAACCATGTCATATAACGCCTTTGCAACACCTCTCATAGCTGCATTAAGCGCCTGACAATCACCACCACTGGTAAGCATACCCACCTTTAACATAAGCAATACCTTCCTTTCCCATACATTTAATATATTATATAATATTTTGTTTGAAAATGGAATAGGGGTGAAAATTATTTTAGTGCATGGGCTGTGGGGGGTGCCCCTCGCTACTAATATGGGATTTTCCTGTAAGCAAATTTCCACATCTCGATTCCGCTTCGCTTCATCTTGATTTGGGGCATTCGCCGAATGAGAAAAGATAACAGATAACTAAGCTGCTACCACTTTGTGGCAGTATGGGAAAATAAGAGATGCTGGAAGAAAAGCGAGCTTTTCTTCCGGCATCTCTTATTTTCCCAACCACCTTCGGTGGCCGCTTAGTTATCTGCTATTTTTTCTCATTCTTCTCATTGCTATAAAAAAATAATCCGTGCGCTTTTCTTTGTGAAGGCACAAAGAGCGTTACCGTTGCAGCCAACTCAGCCCAGGCACCCTCACGGCACATAAGAGGTTCTGCTTAATGCTGCTTCGTTCCCGACCTGACATGGTTCGCAGATTCTTATTGCGCAAGACCCAAGCCTCAACGCCACTTACAACGGGCAGCCTCTCAGTGGACTCCCCTAGGAAAAACATCACCCCTGCTATAGCGGATTGCAGGTACAGGGCACCGCTAACTCCCCGGCTGCACGGAATTGTTAAACACAAATTCATTATGCGACTGACTTAATTCAGCCAGAAATATAGTATATATGGATTTTATTAAATTGTCAATATTTTTAATTTTCCGGAGTTGCTATATAATAGTCCAGATAATTTCTTCTAAATAACGGTTCCTGAGTTATGAAATTACCGGTGCTTCCAATATAATAATATAATGCCTGATGCGATATATCCATATCAACATCATACCCAATTGTAAGAATTTTATCAGCATTACTAAGTATCTCATCCTCGCCATACTGACACTGCTCATCAATAATCATTACATATTCCGGAATCATGAAATCAAAAAGATTCGTTGTAACAATCCAGCTTTCTCCACCGCATACAATCCACGGCAGCTCTGCATACTGCTCAAGAACCTCTCTCTGCTCGTCCTGAGTTTGTGAATCTCCGTAATAATCTATGCCATATCCGGTAAAATATATTACTGCATTCATAACAACACATGCCAGAGGAAGAACAGGTCTTAATGTCTTTATACTAAGCAGCTCTGAAATAGCCAACACGGTAATTATTATAACCAGAATTTCCAAAAAATCAGCAGCATAGAAATATCTTGTAGATTTCAGATATTCCGGCGTAACAATATATACTACGATGGCATACATAACCATTGCCGAAATACATCTGCTAACCATTCCCTTTAATGAAGGATGCTTATCAGTTATCTTTTTTATTGCAAAAAATGCAACAATTAAAACAATCACAACAATTGCCCCAATTGCGCTTCCTCTCTGAAAAATCGATACCTGCATAATCTCAAGTCCGCCAAGCAGTTCCTTTATCAAAGCTGGCAGACTTACTATTCTTTGAAAAATAGCTCCTGAATGTGTATTTCCAAATACAGAAACAACCCACTGCGGCCACAACACAGTTGAACATCCCACTGCAATAACCATGCTTAGGAAATATTTTTTTACAGCCTCATACTGCTTATGTTTTAATCTGATAATGGCTTCCACCACAAAAAAGCCTACAGCAAACAACGCAAAATAGTACTGTGTTAAAAAGCCTCCCACCGTTGCCACAATAAGAAGTATATAATCCTTACGCTTTGCACGGTCCTCAAACACCGCTATATTGGCATACACAAACAGCGCCAGCCAGAACGTAAGTCCCATATACATTCTTATCAGCATCATGGCTGAAAATGTGCTTATATTTCCCAAATAAATCATTACTGCCACAAAAGCGGTCCATGGCTGTTTAAAATAATGACGTATAAGCTTCCATATGCATACCACTGTTCCAATAAGAAATACCAGATTAGCCAAAAGCCCTACCCATTTAGAAACAGAACCAAAGGATAATACTGCCATAAGATATACCACCAGATAATATAATGGCGGATGGACATTATCCTCCTTAATATTGGAAAGCATTGTAAGAATAGTATCTCCCGAAGACTGGGAAAGCATGTTCCTTACCTCATCTCCTGTGTACCACTTTCCCAGCTCAAACTGTCGTAACGGCTTGTCCGAATTAACAATGGTATATGTATATATCTCATCACAAAATGTAATTCTTTTATCAATACCCAATGCAAAGAAAACACCTACGGCAATAATAATTGCTCCTATAAACAATAACAATTCCGTGGTAATTTTTTCTTTTATCTGTTTTGCATACCTCATAGCCTTCTCCTATGCCAATACAAAATAGCAGACCTGCCACTCACCGTTTACCCTCTTAAACATCCACTGGCAGATAAATTCTTCATATTCTTCCTGGTCTTCATCTGATTTCTTAATATTAATGGTACTCTTACATGAAAAATAATCCTCACTATAGTACACAATATCTCCATACTCTTCACTTAATATCTCAACCTTATCCGGCATCCACGCCCATGCAAGAGTAGGCTGTATATCATATAGAATAGCCTCTGCCTCAGAGCCGTCAACCATCATCTTTAACACATCTGTTGCAGATGCCTTTCCGTATATATGATATACATAGGTCTGACAAAACTTAATAATTCGGTCATTAACTGTCTCTACAAAGCCTGCCGGTGCAGTTGTCACATAGCTCATGAGCCCATTCTCTTCCAATACATAGCTTCCTGTAACATCATTTCCGGCTGCATCAATAATCTGCACCTCCGGCTGCGTTACCATATCACCTGCATAATATACCTTATAGGCATAGGATGTTCCCGTAAGCTCCTTTGCAAGGTCAGAAAGTTCATTCTCAATTACGTCTCCTCTGACATATTCTGTATCCTCAAGCTCCTTGCCATTAATATATACCTTCATATCATCCATCACCTTAAGGTATACATCATAGTATTCGTAATTATTTTCGGATATTACTATATCGTCAGTCTTCCATGTATAAAAGCCGAATTCATCAGGACCTGTTGCCGCCTTAAGCGATACCTTTGCCAAGAGCACTCCATCTGCATACACATCATACACAGGTCTTAAATCACTATAATTAGCCTCGTCCTTCTCATAAGAAAGTGTTTTTCCACTTATATACCCTCTGTAGAAATCCTTATAATCCTCAATTGTTTCAAATCGGCTTAAGATTTCAGGATTCAACGCTTCAACAAGCCCGTCCATATTCTCCTGTGTAAACTGAAGCATAACCTCATCCATCTGGCGTTCCGGCTTTCCCGCTTGCTCTGCTTCCATATAATCTGCCTGATATTTTGCATCATAATCAGCCTGATAGCCTGCCAGACTCTTCCACAAAATAACACATATTACAGCCGTTGCAACCAGCCACACAGCCACATAGGACCACATAAAATAGTAAAATACTTTACTTTTTCTTTTTTTCTTTCTCTTTACTGTATCTTTCATAATAACCTCTATCTTATCACAATTGCTGTTGGAACGCCTCTTGCACCGTAAATTGATGAAATCTTATTTTTTATCTCGCCCTGATAACAAAATACGGTTGAGCCGCCACCATCCAGATTAGCTGCGTTAACTGCTTCAAAATCAAGAAATACATCTATCAAATCATCCAATGTGGCTCCCAAACTATGAGTCTGTCTGCCGTCCACAATAAGAAGCAGCACTGCACCATCGGCTCTCTGTCCGATAGCCGTTCTTGGATTAAGACCGCCTCCGGTTCCCGTAACATTTGCCGGAACACCGTTAACAATAAGAAATGGTCCCCACGAAACCGCATCCCGGATTCCCTTATCCAGAGCCTCCTGGGCCGTCATATTACCAATTATAAAATAATCATTTTCATCAAAGCCTATTATTTCGTAATTGGTATTTAAATCACCGTATTTTAATTCGCCCTCGGATATAACAATGCCTAAAGGTGTTCCCCCATTACCGACTCCACCTATATCCTCAAAACCTCCTGCATTAGATGCTGCTGTTGCACCATACCTCTTACATATTTCCGGAACACTAAGCCCTGCCGAGCCATCATATACATCCGCTGAGGTTCCAACAAATACTCTTGATGGGTCATTAATAACAATCATGGTTCCTGCAAAGGTTGAGCCTGATACCTCATGAAATTCCATTCCATCAGCGTATACAACTCCATCCTCTTCCTTTGCCTCCTCATAAGAAAGGTCCTTATCGCTTCCAAGCTTCTCTCTATCAATTGTAATCATAGAGGTATCCACATCCTCATCTATAACCTGCACCTGATTACCCTGCTCAATCTGGGCAATTACCTCCTTTGAGCAGTATATATTCGCAAGGAATCCCGCCATACTGGTCTCCCTTACTGATAAAACAAACAGATTTCTTGCCTGCTTGGATGGTCCCTTTGTAACCACCCACATAATGCAATACAGGCACACTACCAGCATAAGTAATGTAACACCTAGAAAAATAAATACATTCTTTATCTTTGATTTCATTATTGTGTCTCTCCTCCCTCGTAGCTTATACTCTTTTTATCTTCTCTAAGTTTTTTAAAAAAGGTCTGCATCATATCCTTGCATTCCTCTGCCATAACACCCTTGGTCACATCCACCTTATGATTAAATCCCTCCATTTGAAGCAGATTGATAACTGAACCGGCGCAGCCTGCCTTACCATTCATGGTTCCAATAACCACCTTTGGAATTCTCGCCTGCACAATTGCACCTGCACACATCTGACATGGCTCTAACGTCACATACATGGTACAATCCTCCAATCGCCAATCCCCTGTTTTTTTACTCGCTTTTTTTATGGCTGACAATTCTGCATGTGCCAATGTATTTTTATCTGTGTTTCTTCTATTATATCCACGCGCAATAATCTTATCATTCTGCACTATCACACATCCTATCGGTACTTCTTCCAATACATATGCTTTTTTTGCCTCACGAATGGCTGCTTTCATATATTTTTCATCTTGTGTCATAACATTCTTCCTTTCCTCTACCTTGGATTTTATATC
>JAZQLB010000110.1:0-6249 GCA_045542475.1 Lachnospiraceae bacterium
GATGCATATACCTTAGGATTCATTACATTAGGTGCATACTCTCCTACTCCAAGAACTGCTCCTGCACCAATATTAACGCCCTCTGCAATAATTGATTTATCAATAACTGCCCCACGTCCGATAGTTACATTTTGCATTATAATGGAATCTCTTATAACTGCTCCCTCTTCCACAACAACACCACAGCCGATTACTGAATTAGTAACCTCACCATAAATCTGTGAACCCTCACCAATAATACTTCTGTATACCTTAGAGTCTGCTGCAATATACTGTGGAGGAAGAATATCACTCTTGGTATATATCTTCCAGAATTCCTCATAGAGATTAAATTCAGGAATAATATCAATAAGCTCCATATTAGCTTCCCAATATGAACTTAATGTACCTACATCCTTCCAATATCCGTTATACTCATAAGCAAACATTCTCTTAGCAAGTCCATGACAATATGGAATAATATGCTTACCAAAATCACAACCTGGCTCATCTGAAAGCTTAATAAGTGCATCTCTGAGCACTGGCCAGCTAAATATGTAGATACCCATAGATGCCAGATTACTGCTTGGATTCTCCGGCTTCTCTTCAAATTCAGTAATCTTATTATGGTCGTCCGTTACAAGAATACCGAATCTGCTTGCCTCCTCCATAGGAACAGGCATAGCTGCGATAGTTACATCCGCATTATTAGCCTTATGATAATCAAGCATTAATTCATAATCCATCTTATAAATATGGTCACCCGAAAGAATGAGTACATAATCCGGATTATATAACTCCATAAATTCAAGGTTCTGATATATGGCATTAGCTGTACCTGTGTACCACTCACTGCTGGTGCTCTTCTCATATGGAGGAAGAATTGTTACACCACCTCTGTTACGGTCCAAATCCCATGGAATACCAATACCGATATGTGTATTAAGTCTTAATGGCTGATACTGTGTAAGTACACCTACTGTATCAATACCAGAGTTAATACAATTACTAAGTGGAAAATCAATAATTCTGTACTTTCCACCAAAAGCCACTGCCGGCTTAGCCACATTGGATGTCAAAACACCAAGTCGGCTGCCCTGGCCTCCTGCCAATAACATGGCAATCATCTCTTTTTTAATCATGCTACCACCTCTTGTATCTTAATTACAAAGCCCTACACTTTTTGTAGGAATATTATAGCACATATTTCCTAATAAGTGAAGGAATATTATATTTTTTTCTTGGAAAAATATTGTTTTTTCTGACAATGGATAAATTTACCACTTGTTATTTGATATAGACACTTGAAAATTGTATTAAAGAGCTCTCTTATTTATTCCCCCAAAAACAAAAAATCCCGTTTTTACATCTACTATCATGATAGGAATGTATTTTATTTACTGCTGGTATTTTGGCTCTTTCTGGTATATTATATATTAATAGAACATACATATTTAGATATAGAAGGAGCTTTTATGTACAAAATAGATTTTAATAATCCGGTAAGGGTACACTTTATCGGAATAGGTGGAATAAGCATGAGTGCGCTGGCTAAGATTTTACTTAGCCGCGGCTTTAGGGTGTCAGGCTCAGATGCAAAGGCAAGCGAGCTGACCTCCAGCCTTTTAGCGGATGGCTGTAAAATATATATAGGACAGGTGGCAGACAATATTTCCAATGATATTGATGTAGTTGTATATACTGCTGCCGTTAAGCCGGGTAATGAGGAATATGATGAATGCGTAAGACTTGGGCTTCCAATGCTTGCCCGTGCCGACCTTTTAGGGCAGATAATGCAGAATTATAAAACTGCCATCGGCGTATCAGGCACCCACGGCAAGACCACAACCACCTCCATGCTTAGCGAAATTCTTATGCTTGCTGGTACTGACCCTACCATTTCCGTAGGCGGAATTCTTCCTTCCATCGGAGGTAATTTAAGGATTGGTCAATCTGATACCTTTCTTACTGAGGCATGTGAATATACCAACAGCTTCCTTGCCTTTCATCCTACTATGAATATTATCCTTAATGTGGAGGAGGACCATTTAGACTTCTTTAAGGATATTAATGATATTAGGGCTTCCTTTAAGAAATATACAGAGCTGCTCCCTGCGGATGGAACTCTTATTATTAACAGCGACATTGATGATATAGGATATTTCTCGCAGGATTCGTATTGCAAGGTAATCACCTACGGAAGCGAGCCTTCCGCAAGCGACTATTCTGCCACTGACATTAGGATGCTTGAAAATGGCTGCTGTCAGTACACCCTTTTATATAAAGAAGAAAAAAAACATACCGTTACCTTAAGCGTAGGCGGTATGCACAATGTATATAACAGTCTTGCGGCTATTGCTGCTGCCGTTGCCACAGGAATTGACTTGGAAACTGCCGTAGACGGAGTATCAAAATACACGGGTGTCAACCGTCGTTTCCAGATAAAAGGACAGCGTGACGGCTATACCATAGTTGATGACTATGCACATCACCCAACAGAGATTACCGCCACCCTAAAGACTGCAAAGGGCTACCCTCATAATAAGGTATGGTGTATTTTCCAGCCACATACCTATACAAGAACCAAGGCATTTCTTACAGAATTTGCAGAGGCACTAAGCCTTGCCGACCATGTTGTTCTTGCTAAAATATACGAGGCTCGCGAGAAGGACATCTATGGAGTAAGTTCTGCCGATTTGCAAAAGCTTATCATTGATAATGGAACACCTTGCGAATATTTTGAAGAATTTTCACAGATTGAAGCTTTCATAAATGATAACTGCAAACCCGGAGATTTGGTTATAACCATGGGTGCAGGTAACATTCTTGAGGTGGGCGAAAATCTGCTAAAATAATTATCCACATGAAAAAAGCCTTATTTTATAAGGCTTTTTTCAATTTATCCACACTTTCCACAAAATTCACAACTTTATTTTTCTGCTCCTTTAGCTATTCTCAAACCAAAAAACCTATGCTATACTTCGTGTATTGAAATTAATTTGTACGGAGAGAGAAAGACATGGCACCACTAACCTTAACATCAACATATACTTCAAATGAGACAAGCGTATCGAATATTTTTCTCGATACATATATGCCTTCGGCAAATGGAGAATTTGTTAAGGTCTATTTATACCTTCTGCGTATGTTTTCAGACCCGAAGCATGCACCTGCCACTTTAGCTGATGTTGCTGATACGCTGAACCACACAGAGGGCGATGTAATTCGTGCTTTAAAATACTGGGAGAAGATGGGACTGCTTAAGGTAGGCTATACAGCTGATTATCCAACTAATATAACCCTGCTTCCTATAGAAAATAATGCAGCCTATGATAATGTATATGCCAGCACAGCAGATGTATATCCCGTAGCAGGCAAGCCTGACATTACCGGTAATACTACCACAGCAGTTAAGATATCTGTGCCTAAGCCATCAACACCTACAAAGGAAACCTCGCCTGAGACCAAGGAAGAGCTTCGCCAGATTCTGTTTGTTGCAGAGCAATTACTTGGTAAAACTCTTACCACAACCGATACTAATACAATTCTTTATATATATAATGAGCTTAATTTTTCTGAGGAATTACTTGAGTATTTGCTTGAATACTGCGTATCTAATGAAAAGCGAAGCTTACGCTACATAGAGAAGGTGGCAATCAGCTGGCATGAGGAGGGTATTACCACAGTCAATGCAGCCAAGAACCACCACGAGATTCACAGCAAGAATATATATTCTATAATGAAGGCATTCGGGCTTGATGACCGTAAGCCTGGCAAGTCAGAGCTTGATTTTATTAGCAAATGGTATGACCATTATGGTTTTGAGCGCGAGGTTATTATTGAAGCCTGCAACAGAACCATTCAGGCACTTCATAAGCCGAGCTTTGAATATACAGACACCATTCTTGCCAACTGGAAAAAGAATAATGTTCACACAGTTTCTGACCTTGAGGCAGTTGATGCCAATAAGCCTAAGAAATTTTACATTAACACAGACAGTCAGCAGAATATAAAGACGGTATCTGCCAAGCCTGTAAATAACCGCTTTAATAATTTTTCACAAAGAACCTATGATTTTACCGCTATAGAGAAGAAATTAGTAGGTAAGAAGGATAAATAGAGAGGGCATAATGAAGCTTAATAATTCACAATACGATTCCTTAATGAGAATGTATGATGCAAAACAGAATAAGTCCCGTACTCTTAAAACCCAGCGTTATGAAGAGGTATGTGCAATAATTCCTGAATATGAAGCCTTATGTCAGGAAGCCGCCACTCTTTCAGCTGATGCTGCAAGACGTGCCATTATGGGCGACACCTCTGCCAAGGACAAGCTTTCTGCAAGTTTATTAGAGCTTAACAACAAAAAAGAATCTCTGTTAGAAAGTGCCGGATTTCCTAAGAATTATCTTGAGCCAGTGTATGAATGCAGCAACTGCAAGGACACTGGCTTTGTAAACGGAGTCAAGTGTGCCTGCTTCAATCAGGCATCAATTGACCTGCTTTATAACCAATCTAATATAAAAAAGATACTTTTACTTGAAAATTTCTCTAACTTCAATTATGATTGGTATTCGGAAGAGTACGTTGACCCGATTTCGGGAATATCTGCTCTTGAGAATATTGTGAATGTTACTAATGAAGCCAACGCCTTTATAAGTGCATTTCCATCAGGGGAGAACCTTCTTTTTTACGGAGATACCGGTGTGGGTAAAACTTATCTTACACATTGTATTGCAAAGGAGCTTTTGGATAAAGGACATTCGGTTCTATATCTGACTGCCATTGATTTATTTGATTTATTTTCAAAATATGCCTTTGACAATTACAGCGATGTGGATTACAGGGAAGCCTTTTCACAGATACTTGACTGTGAATTACTAATAATAGATGATCTTGGAACGGAGCTTGCCAACACCTTTACTAACTCACGATTATTCTATTGCATTAACGAACGAATTAATGCCGGTAATTCAACGCTCATATCCACCAATCTGGATTTGCAGGGGCTTATGAATACCTATTCTGAGAGAATTTTCTCCAGAATTACCAAGTCTTACAGTATTTACAAAATATTTGGTGAAGACATCAGACTAAAAAGTCTGTAAAATAGATTAGAGGGCAAAAGCACCCAAGGTGCATTGTTTCATGCTATATATAAATATTCAAACAAGCTTGAATATTTATATATAGCATGAAACAGGTGCTACGCACCATTTTGCCTCCTAATCCCAAATATAATAATGGTGAATGCGTTATTAAGCCGCAGCCGCCTAATCACGACACAACAAAACATATTACGGAGGAAAACAAAATGCTTAAGGAAGAACGCGATCTTGAAACTATCCCAGTGGGAGCCTTAGGAATCATCCCTTTAGGATGCAGCGAGCTTGGAAGCAAGGTTAATGAGTACCTTGTAGACTGGAGAAGAGAAAGAGAGAACGAACACAAGTCAACCATCGCCTTCGCAGGTTATCAGAGAGACAATTATATTCTTGATGCCAAAGTGCCTAGATTCGGTTCAGGTGAGGCTAAGGGTATTATCAACGAGTCAGTTCGTGGATATGACCTCTATCTTTTAATAGATGTATGTAATTACAGCCAGACCTATTCTCTTTGCGGTAAGATTAACCACATGTCACCTGACGACCATTATCAGGATTTAAAGAGAATTATCGCTGCTGTAGGTGGTAAGGCAAGACGTATTAACGTTATTATGCCATTCCTTTACGAAAGCAGACAGCATAAGAGAAACGGACGCGAGTCCCTTGACTGTGCACTTGCACTTCAGGAGCTTACAGATATGGGTGTTGACAACATTATTACCTTTGATGCCCATGACCCACGTGTGCAGAATGCAATTCCTCTTAAGGGCTTTGAGACTGTACAGCCTGCATATCAGTTTATTAAATATCTTACAAAGAATGTTCCAGACGTTGTATTTGACAGCGAGCATATGATGATTATCAGCCCGGATGAAGGTGGAACTAACAGAGCCGTATACTTTGCCAACGTACTTGGTCTTGACCTTGGTATGTTCTATAAGAGACGTGACTATACAAGAATTGTCAACGGACGTAACCCTATTGTGGCTCACGAGTTCCTTGGTACCTCGGTTGAGGGCAAGGACGTATTCATTATTGACGATATGATTTCATCAGGTGAGAGTATGTTAGACGTTGCCAAGGAGCTTAAGGCAAGAAAGGCTAAGAGAGTATTCCTTGCAAGCACCTTTGGTCTCTTTACTAACGGACTTGAGAAATTTGATGA
>JAZQLB010000111.1:0-7032 GCA_045542475.1 Lachnospiraceae bacterium
GAAATGAATATATTATCTGCTCCTGCAAATACAAGAATGAGAAGATTGGTGTGGATGAGTTAGAGCTGTTACAGCATTATGCTTCTGTTTTTGGAAGGGGAAGCAGATATCATTATTTCATTTTTTCAAAAAGCGGTTTTACAGATGGATTACAGGAGTTAGGTGATAGAGGAGCGGTAAGGCTTGTTTGCCTGGAGGATATGTACAGATAAAGGTACAGGTAGAGAGGCAGGCGAATAAGTAAATACACCGCCAGAACCAGAAAAATAAGCTTAATAAAAGGCTGTTGTCCGGGATTTGATATGGGTATATCAATCCGAGACAACAGCCTTTTACATATTTTGGCTAATAGCTCATCAGATAAATTATAATCAATTCTAAACTGTGACTGTGGTTGAATTAAATATATATTTAGTTAGCTTTATAATAACAGCCCGATACAAGCTCCTTCATTAAGTTAACAAAATATTCCTTTGCATTATCGCTTGTTGCTTCACCATTATATGCATATATATCAAATTCAAATCTAAAACTTTTTTCATTTGTCCTGTCAAGTGCATAGGCTCTACAGGTATATCGCCCTGTCTTAGATGAGGTGTAGAAGGCACATATAATGCCCAGCTCTTCATCATTTCTAAGGATACAGGTCTGCTCTATAGGGTCTTTTATGCTGGTGTATTCTGAGGCAGTTAAAGCAGAATTGAGTGCCTCCTCTGTTGGTGAATAATCACAGAATTCATCCCATAGCTGCATTGGAAAATTAATTATATAATCCACGCCATCTATGGTTGCAGTACTGGTATAGTTTGGTGCAAGACCATACTCAGCACAAGCCGGCATAGGGAGTACGAAATCAAATGTGCCAAAACCATAAGCATGCTCTACAATTTCGTCAGTTCTTGGGTTAAATGCCATGCCAATATTTTTAACCTCGGCTGTGTTACGGTCAACGGATATAATGTAGTAGTTTCCGGTTAATGATTTTGTATAAGGCTGGGAACCTACATAACTAACCTCGCTAGGATATTCATAGTATGTAAAGGATAAATATGGGTCTCCTGATGCTTCCACATCTGCTGCACCCCAAGTCTCCTGAAGCTCAGATAAGGTTGTTCCGATATGAATTCCGCCCGGTAAAAATACATTACTGCTTGTTGTGCCTACTGAAAAAACTGCTTCTAAATCCTTTAATGAACACATGCTATCAGAGTCATTGCAAAACATAGTTGATAATGTTCCGTCGTCAAATGTAAAATCTACATATATAGAATCTCCGGCAGCCATAATGTAGTCAGGTGTATAGCCGGAGGTCTTTATAGTAGCACCTGCATCAAGAATGTCCTGAAATGTAAACGGAATCTGAAGCACTGTGTTACCAATCTGTATCACCTGCTCAAACTTAGGGGCGTTAAGAATCTCCTCTGAGACAGAATAGCCCTCCGGAACAGTAGTAGGCTCCTCAGTTACCTCCTCTGTGGTAGTTCCCTTGGAATCATCGTTATTTTTTTCGTCATCATCGTCCTTGTCGTCTCTATTATCATTAGAGCTCTCGGTTCTTTTATTATCCTTAGAACTGTCGTTGTCATTGCCCGTTGCCTTGTTACATGCAGTAACGGATAAAGCCAGTACAAGGACTGTAAGTAAAAGTAATATCTTTTTCATAGGTTTTCTCCTTTTTTGTTGCGTGGTTTTGTAAATTCCAATTAGATTATTGGTTGACTTAAGCTATGCTGTGGACAGCCTCTCAAAAGCCATAATCAGAATAATTTATAAGGCAGGAGAAAATCAATGGTATATAGGTGTGGTGGAGGCTTAGGCGGTGATACTTTGTGTGGAAATTTTAGGGGGGGGGGTAGTAATGGTTAAGGCGTTATGTGAAATAAAAAAGTGGATGGCATGCCGTGAGATTTTTTCTCAAACTGTATTGTATATAATTTTTGTTCATACAAAAATGAGGCTCTTGTAGATTTTACGGCAAAACCAATTAATGAATTTGAAAAATCCTTGATTTTTGTTGATAAAAATGAGAATTTACTACCTGTATGTGAGATTAGCTTTTATGAAAAAGAAAAATGAAAAAAGGGTAGTCCTAATAGCTATAAATTAACTATTGGGACTACCCTCAAAAATTATAATAAATCTTGAGAGAGGAACTTGATTGAGGTATATACTTATTTGATTTTAAAGTAGCTTCCGCCTATAAGCTCCTTCATCAAGTCAACGAAATATGCTTTTGCATTGTCGCATGTAGCTTCTCCATTATATGCGTATATAGACATGGTAAAGCTTGAACATTTTTCAAGCTGTCTGTTAAGCACAAAGCCCTTACAGCAATAGTCGCCGGTTTCAGCGGATGTGTAGAAGGCACATATAATTCCGAGGCTTTCGTCATTTTTAAGAATGAAGCTTTGGTCTATAGTTTCCTTTATTCCAATGTATTTATTGGTTAAAATTGAATTGAGTGCCTCCTCAGTTGGTGAAAAGTCATAACCGCCATTAATATATGGTGAGGATGGAAAAGTAATTACATAATCCATACCATCAATATTTTTGACACTGGTGAAGGTTGGAACCAAGCCATAATCTGCATCAGAGGTGAATGGAAGTACAAAATCAAAATCACCAACATATTCAAATGTATGCTCCACAATTGTATCAAGTCTTGGATTAAATTTCATTGTAATATCTGTAACATTGGCTGTATTACGGTCTAAATTTATGGCATAAAAGTTTCCGGTTAATGTTTTTAATGCAGCGTAGTTACTGGTGCTTTCGCAAGGATATTCATAATAGGAAAAGGTTAAAGCAGAACCTTCGGACTCTTCAATATCTGCCACTCCCCATGCTTCCTGAAGGTCAGACATGGAGCTTCCAATATGGATTCCTCCCGGTAAAAATATATCACTGCTTGATATTTTGACATTATATCCAAGAGCGGTTAAATCCTTTATTGGGCACATGCTGTCCGTATTGTTTTCAAAGTTGAATATAATATCGCCATCACCAAATACAAATTCCAAAGATATAGAATCGCCCGCAGCCATCAGATAGTCAGGTGTGTATGCAGAGCTTTTTATTGTTGCACCGGCATCAAGAATATCCTGAAATGTAAAAGGGATATGAAGCACAGTATTGCCAATCTGTATCATCTGGTCATATTTAGATGCATTGATAATTTCCTCAGAGGCGGTATAGCCTTCTGGAAGAGTAGTTGTTTCCTCGGTAGAAACCTCAGCTAAGGTGGTTTCCTCGGTAGAGGTCATGTTTTCGGCAGTTTCCTTAGACGAAACAGTCTCTGCTACGGTTGTAGTGTCTGTATTAGTCGTTTTAGAATTGCCACAGGCAGTAAGGGATAATGCAAGGGCAAATATTGGAAGTAAAATTAATTTTTTCTTCATTGTGCGTATCTCCTAAATAGTTTTAATTGTATATTTATTTGAAATAATATACAAATTCAGTTTAAAACATAAAATTTCGTAAGGCAATGGTGTTTATGTACTAAAAAAGACACAGTGGCAAGCTGATGATGACTTGCCTCTGTGTCTTTGAATTTTACTATATTCGTTTAATAGTTAATGAACCATTTTAATCAAGTGATGCACCCACACCATAGCTTGAAAGTGCGCCGCTGCTGCTAATCTGGAATAAACCATCGAGATTAACGCTTCCGTCTGAATTTCTGAATACTGTATGGTAGTTAGTTGCATAAGCACCATTTGAGTATCCTGGAATTGATGTGCTTTCAAATATTGATGATGATAATGAAAGTACTGTACCTTCCTTAACTGCACTTCCTGAGAATGTACCTGAGCTGATGTAGTAGTACTTGCTGCTGTTTAAGTATACGCACTTGCTCATCTTTCCAAGGAATTTATCTGCTGCTACATAGCTTGAAGAATATGAAAGCAGGTTGCTATAGGTAGCTGCTGATGATGTTCTGTAGCACATATAGTTTGCCTTATCAGCATATACACCATTGTTTGCTGCTGTACAGTTAGTCATCTTAATGGCTCCGCCGTTACCGTTATCTGTAAATCCACATGCACCATTGTTGAATGCGATACAATTAGTTACAACATGAGCTGTTGGACACTGTCCATTGCTTCCACCCAGCTTAAAGCCGTTCATATCACCATTTGCTGAGCCTGTACCGTCTGTTGTCTTACCATTACCAAAGGCTACGCAGTTCTTAAGTGTTACAACACCGATTGAGCCGGTCTCAGGCTTGGCATATAAATCCCAGCCGTCATCGCTGTTACAGTAAGCGATACATCCATCGAATACATTTCCTTCACCACAGGTAAGCTTGGCTGCAAAGCCGTCTGCATTCTCTGTAGTCTCCTCATCCTTATTATTAAATGATGTACAGTTCTTAATTGTGTTGTATGAAGGCCATTTACTGATTGAATCAGCACTTGAGTAGTAGCGGCTTATCTGGAGACCTGAATCATGGTTCTCATAGAACTGGCATAATTCAATAATGTTATTATTTCCTGATAAAAGCATACCGTTATCTCCGGCACCCTTAATATCGATATCATAGAAATGCCAGTAATCGCCCTCTAAGATGATACCTCTGTTAGAGTCTGCCTCTGACATTGAACTAAAGTCAAGTGTTACCTCGCCGCCATTGTAGCTGCTGATTGTCTTATAAGAGCCTGATGAGCCGCTGCTCTCAATAAGGATTGTGCTTGATAACTTATATGTACCTGCCATTACCCAGATGGTCTTACCTGCTGAAATCTTAGAGATTGCTGTTGCAAGGTCATATGGGCTGCTCTGTGTACCGCTGTTAGATGACTTACCGCTTGTTGATACGAATAAATCACCGCTTGATACGGATGAGCTTGAACCAGAAGAGCTTGAGCCTGATGAAGAGCTTCCTGAGCTTGAAGAGCCGCCTACTGCCTCAAAAATCCATTGCTGGCATGTGTTATCATAGTATGTCCACTGGCATACATTGCCGCCGTCTGCTGTGCTGAAATTATATACATCAATAGATTTTGTATCAGCACTTGCCTTTGTGAGGATGCCGTAAGCACCGCTCTTAGAAGAAGCTACAAGCTTAAATTTCTGTGGGTCTAAGCCGTTTGCTGACCATACCTGAATGTTGGTGCCGTCTGCATTTTCACCATATGGAACGTCTAACATATAGCCTGTACCATTCTGGAGTGTAAAGTAACCATTGCCTGTATTTGTAAGGTACCACTTCTGACCAGATACGCCTGTACCTGTACCCTGTTCAACGTTTGCTCCGTCATAGCCTGAATTGTTTGTTACCTGTAAGTACTTCTGGCTGTTTACGTTCTTAATATAGTACCAGCCGTCAGAAAGTGTTGAGTAATTGCTTACTGTAGTGCTTGATGAGCTTGAAGATGAGCTTGAGCTTGATGAAGAAGAGCTCTTTGAATCTACCTGTATTTTATAAATATTAATGCCGCTTCCTGCTGAGTACAGATATACATAGCCTGAGCTGCCTGAATAGCTGTAGGTCGCAAGTGAAGCTGAGCTTCCTGCTGTAAGAGTTCCAAGCTGATTGCCTGATGCATCTGCTACAACCAAGGTTCTTGAAGAGCTTCCTGAGCTCTTTAAAACTACCTTAATTGTATCTGTACCTGATACGGGAACCTTAACCGCACGGTAAGAGGTGCTTCCGCTGCCGCCGAGTGCAAGGCAGTGTGTATAGCTTGTACCATTAACAGTCTGGCTGTCTGATTTTACTGACATGGTTTTTGAACTAGTTGCAATTAATGAAAGACCATCAACTGTTACGGTTGATGAGATTGTTCCCAGACTTGTGAATTGTGAATTCTTAAAATTCCAGGAAACTGAGGAATCAGCATACGCATTGATGCTGCCGAGGCTTGTAAACATTGTCATTGCCAAACAGAATGTTAAAGCCCATGAAATTAACCGCATAATTTTCTTTTTCATATGAAAACCTCCCAATATTTTTGTGATTTGACTATAACATATTGAATAATTATTCTACTATAAGAAAATAGTCAGAGAATTTATTGGGAGATATAGTACGATTTTCACAAAAATGCATTTAAGTCACAGAGAAAATTGTCTAAAATTAACAAAAAAGCTCGAACTGCATGAAAATAGGGTGTAAGGGAATTTGGTGTTGTAAATCGGTAAAAAATAATTCAAAGTGATTAAAAAAATGTGGCAAACGTCACAAAAGTATGCTATAATTACTATTATATTAAATTGAGATTACTATTTACATATGGAAAGGACTGAATTTACATGCAGAATTATGATGAGAGCTATTTCAGGGCGAAAGCTAACAGACGAGCAGGTACGACATGGCTTACATTAATGGTTATTGTATCCATATACTACGGTGCAAAGATGGCACAGGGTGAGGTTGGAAAGCAATGGTTTATAATGTTCTCCGTTATCGGATGGGCAGAATACATCTTTGGTGGTATCATGCTCAAAATCAGAGGCATGGATAATAAGGATTACAAGTGGATATTAAGCCTTGGATATCTTACCTTCTATGCTGTTATAGCATGGACATCCATGGATCAGATAAATTATGTATTTATATTACCTTTGATTTCTATTATTATTCTTTATAAGGATCCTAAGCTTATTAAGATAATGATGATTTCAACCATGTTTGTCCTTATTACAAGTAACCTTTATAAGGGACTTGCTAAGGATATGCTTGAATTTGTAAAGAGTGTTGATTGTGCGTTACAGTTTGCTATTGTATTATGCTGTTATTCATGTACCAATATGGCTATCAAGCATTTGGTTGAGTCAGATGGTGCATTGACAGGGTCTATCGAGGCTAACCTTGCACGAGTTGTTCAGACCGTTGAGAAGGTTAAGGTGGCAAGTAATTCAGTTGTAGATGGTGTAACTGTAGTAAGAGAGTTAGCAGATGAGAATAAGGTAGGCGCTAATAATGTAGTTAAGGGCATGCAGGAGCTTTCTAGTAATAATGAGGTTCTTAATGAGAGAACGGTGTCTTCTATAGAGATGACCTCTGTTATTGATACTCAGGTTAAGAAT
>JAZQLB010000112.1:0-16740 GCA_045542475.1 Lachnospiraceae bacterium
TGGCGGTGATTTTGATGACAGACCATCAGACTATGAATTCTCCGGAAATGGAATTGTTTTTGCAGATAGGCGTGAAAAACCGGCAATGCAGGAAGTGAGATATTATTATGGAATGTACAAATAAAAAACAGATAAGAGTAGTATATGGAGATTATACACTTGGAGTTCATGGTAAGGGCTATGATTACATCTTTTCATATTCACAAGGCGGTCTTGAGTCTATTGTAAAGAACGGGTATGAGTGGCTATATCGTTGTCCGAAACCTACATTTTGGAGAGCTTTAACTGATAATGATAGAGGAAGTAAGTTCCATGTTAAGAGCGGAAGCTGGCTTGCAGCAGATATGTTCATTGATTTTAAGGATGTAGAAGTAATTATGGATGGCGTGTCTCAGGGCAAACCTGTTGCACCAGGCAATAACAAATATGGTACCGATGTATATGCAGATAATGTTATGGTTAAATATGTTTATGAAACAGTTACAAGTCCGGCAACTACTGTAGAAGTGACATATGATATTGCGTCAAACGGGAAAATTAAGGTAGATGTTCTGTATAAGGGAGCGAAGGGATTACCTGAACTTCCGGTATTTGGTCTCAGATTTATTATGCCAACGCTGGCTGATAAATATATGTACGAAGGTCTCTCTGGTGAAACTTATCCGGATCGTATGGCGGGCGCGGCAAAAGGGGTGTATGAGATAAACGACTTAAGTCTGACACCATACCTTGTTCCTCAGGAATGTGGAATGAGAATGAATACGGAATGGCTGGAAGTAATAAGACATACAAGTCTTAACAACAGTAGAAAAGATAGTTCGGCTCAGCGCTTGAGGATTGAGAAAAATGAAAATACATTTGCATTCTCCTGCCTTCCTTATACAGCAAGTGAGATTGAGAATGCAACACACCATGAGGAACTTCCACCTGCAAGACGTACAGTATTGTGTGTGTATGGTGCAGTTAGAGGTGTAGGTGGAATTGATAGTTGGGGAAGCGATGTTGAAGAAGCATATCACATTAATGCTGAGAAGGATATACATTTTTCTTTTACAGTTTGTTAATTGTTATGGGATGTTTTGGGTGATACTGTGGTTTATAGTTAAGTAAGTCTAATGTAGGTTGTTGTAGAAGAATGGGAGCTGGTATTGTGCATCTGACATATGAAAAGAGAAACGAGGGAGTATTTGTTGAATGGAAAAATTCTGTTCATATACCGCCCCACCTGCATGAGGCAATAGAAATAATATATGTTACAGATGGTTCGGTTGAATTAGGTGTCGGACAGGAATTGTTTCATATGGAAAAAGGTGATTTTGGCATAGTATTTCCAAATGTGATTCACCATTATCAGGTGTTTGATTCGGGAAAGAATAAAGCAATATATCTGTTTTTAGAACCGGCATTAATGCCAAGCTTTTATGAGGATTTGCAAAAGTTCAGCCCTCAATATCCGATAATATCAAAGGATAAAGTTCATGTGGATATTGTTAATTCTATAAAGGCGCTTGTTAATCTACAGGATTTTAACGCTATGATAATTCAAGCTCATGCACAGATAATCCTTGCGCATGTATTTTTAGACATGAAAATGGTTGATAAAGATGCAATTGGTGGAAAAGATATTATTTATTGTACGGTTGAATATGTTGCCCAAAATTTCAAAGGGGAGATATTTCTCGATAAAATGGCTTATGATTTAGGCGTGAGTAAATATGTGCTTTCCCGATTATTTGCTAAAACTTTTCACTGTAACTTTAATAAATATGTAAACGGTGTCAGATTGAATTATGCAGCTTCCGCCTTGGAAAATACTAATGAACCCATTACAATGATTTGTTTGGATGCAGGCTTTGAAAGTCAGCGTACATTTAATCGTGTGTTTAAGGAAAGGTACAAAATGACACCCAGAGAGTACCGAATTAAACGGCATGATATTAAGAAGGACAAGCTGTATAAGTATTAGTTATAAATAATGTTCTTATGTAGAAATAAACAAATTAGGAGATTAAAGTGTTGCAGGATAATCAGTTAAATGGTTGTTTTGCAACAATTTTTTTGTTGGAAATTAATCTGTTGAGAATAAATAATTTTAAAAATTATACTTAAAATTTATACTGAAAATTCTCCCAAAGCTAATAATTCCCCCAACTTAGTCCGATAAAAAATATAGAACCAATAGTCAACAGTATTTATTCTTAAATCGGAGGATAAAATGAAGATAGATGCATATAAGGAGCAGAATAAAATAACAGAGCTACTAAAAAGTGAGGAATCAGATAAGGCTGCAAGAAAGTCGGTATTTGGTAAGGCGCTTGCAGAGGCGGTTTCCTTTGATGTGGATAATCGTAAGGAGAATATTTTTGCATCGGGTAATTATGGTAGTGAAAGAGATGGAGAGACCACACTAAAGAGTATGGAAGAGCTTAGAAGCGAAGTCGAGACCATGGCGGCTAATCTTAAGGCGATTTTTAATAAGATGGATATGGGTGAGCTTGTCCGGATGGATGAGGAAGGCACTGATGTTAATGATATGGAGGTAGAAAAGATTGTTACCGTAGCTGAACAGATTAGAATTAAAATGGCGGCTTATGGTAATGGAGATGTATACCTTGGTGATATTGATGAGGATGCGGTTAAAGAGGTTCTGGGTGATGGAATGGCATATATGGTGGCGGATAAGCTGGCAAAATATTCCTATCCTGTAACAGAGGATAATATTAAGGAGATTGCAGAGGCTGTTACCATAGCTAAAGAGCTTGAGCCACTAAGCTATGATTCCAAGGTGTACCTTATGAAAAATTCGCTTGAACCTACAGTTGAGAATCTTTATACTGCCCAGCATGCAGGAAACTATGGAAACAGAACGGTTCCTATAAGCGATGAACAGTGGAATACTATTCTGCCACAGGTGGAGGAAAAGCTTGTTAATGCAGGAATTAAAGCTGATGAAGAGACTTTGGGGGATATGAGAAGCTTTATTAATAATGGAGTTGGAATTACCGAGGAAGCTCTCATTTTATATAAGGATATTACGGAAGCAGAGAAAATAATTGCAGGACTTAATTCACAGAATCCGGAAATGATGGGAGCCTTTTCAGAGGCGATAGCAGATAAAATGGTTGCAACCATGGTTGACAGGGATACTGCTAAGGCGGTTAATTTATCAGATAAGCCGGTTACATGGCAGAAGGCAAAGCATACCATGGAGGTCTTAGAGGGGCTGACCACAGAAGGGCTTTTGGAGTTTGTGGGAAATGATGAGTATGAACAGAATATAGAGGGTCTGGCAAAGGCACATGAGAATATACAGAATGGAAAGCCGGTTAATACGGATATTTTATCTGTTTTAGGCTCATCAGAAAATGTAAGTAAATACAGGCAGATTCAGGAAATCAGACTTGTTATGACCTTTGAAGCTGCATATGTAATGGAGAAAAACGGAATTGATGTTAATTTTACCCAGCTTTCAGTGTTGGTGGAGGAGTTAAAGCAGTTAGAGGAGGGGCTTGTTAATAGCAGGCTGTCAGTCACAGATGAGGTTGAGGGACTTTCGGAGGTAATTCAGAAGGTTAATGACCTTAAGAATGCACCTTGTGCTGTTATTGGAAGGGCAGCAGGCTGGCAAAAGGTTAATCTTGAGCTTCTTAGTGAAGCCGCTAAGGTTGTGCAACAGCAGTATGAGCAGGCAGGTAAGGCATATGAGGCTATGTTTACAGAGGTAAGACCTGACCTTGGGGACAGGCTTGATAAAGCAGTAGCGGCAAGCACAGATTCACTTTTAAAGGAGCTTAACCAGGAACTTACAGAGGAGAATCGTAGAGCGGTAAGAATTATTTCATATAATAGTATGGAAATGACTATAGAGAATTTCAACAAGGTAAAGGCAATAGATACAGACCTTAATGAGCTGTTCTATAAAATGCTTCCTGATATTGCCCTTGATATGCTTAGAGACGGAATTGATATCCTTGGAATGGAGATTAAGGAGCTTTCTAAGGAGGCGGATGAGCGTTCTAAGAAAAAGGATACCGTAAGGGCTGTTAAATTCAGCGAGTATCTGTATGAGCTTGACCATTCCGGTGAGATATCTGCTGAAGATAGGGAAAAATACATGGCATTATACACCATTCTTAATAAGATTCAAAAGGATGATGGTAATGCAGTAGGTCAGCTGGCTAATCAGAATCTTGATGCGAATTTATCAAATCTGGTAACTGCTTATATGACAAGAAATAACGCAGGAATGAATTCTACAGTAACTGATGAGAATGCAGTAAATGAACAGGGCAGAAGGGCAGCACATAATAATGCAAAGCTTAACTACTATAAAAATCTTTTATCAGAGCTTGGAAAGCTGCCACAGGAGGCGGTGGAGCTGGTAACCCAGAATGAGCTGCCACATACTGTTAATAATCTTGCGGCAGCAGGGCTTCTTTATAAGGATAGGTCATATGTGTATAAGGGCTTGGAGGATAATAATATCGATGCTTCGCTGGATGAGTTTTTTGAGTCAATGGACTCAAGAGAGGGCTTATGTGAGAAATATGAAGAGCTTGCAAAGGCGGCAAGAGAGCTTATGGCATCTCAGACAGGCTCGTTAGAGGATATTAATTATCTTAAGCAGATTGGAAATGGAATGACATTTTTAAGCTCACTGGCTTCCCATAATACATTTTATCTGCCTTATAACAGTGAAAATGGAACCGGTGCCATTAAGCTGCAGGTTAATGAGTCATCAGAAGAGAGTGGCACATTTACTGTGGAAATGGAAAGTGAGAGTTTGGGCAGAGTTCAGGTATATGCAAAGGTTTCCTCAGGAGAGCTTAATGCATATATTTTGGTGACTAATGTAAGCAGTGATGTGATTGCCAATGTAACTAAAAATATTGAGGGACAGCTTAATAATCTGGGCTTTGAAAAGGTGAAGCTTAATGCTTCAAAAACTGAGGAGTTTCCAAAGTCGGGTAATGGTGCAGTAGGAAGGGTTGAAACGAAGAAGCTCTTTATGGCGGCTAAAGTATTTGTACAAAGCTTCCGATAATATTATTAGTTAATAAAGCGGTTTTTACTTTTATAAAGAAATGAGGAATAATAATGAGAGTTAATTGTAATATTTCAGCGATTATAGCAAATAGTAAGCTTGTACAGTCACAGAGCGGACTTGATAAGGCGATTGCCAGACTTTCGTCAGGACTTAAGATTAATTCAGCTGAGGATGATGCTGCGGGACTTGCAATTGCCAACAGATTACATACTCAGATTAAGGGTCTTGGACAGTCATCTAAGAATGTTGCAGATGGTATATCTGTTGTAAGTACAGCTGAGAGTGCACTTAGTGAAACACATAATATTTTACAGAGAATAAGAGAGCTTTGTATTCAGGGTGCTAATGATACCAACTGTGTAGAGGATAGAGCAGCTATTCAGCAGGAGATTGAAGCTCTTTTGGAAGAGGTAGACAGAATATCAAAGGATACAGAGTTTAATACAATGCCGCTTTTACAGGGAGCGCTTAACAGAAGATGCTATTCGGATACCGATGGTATTTCGGTACTGAATCTTACGGATGTGGTTAAGCCGGGAGAATACAAGTTTAATGTGATTTCTGATGCTCAGCAGGCAAGTGCTTCAGTCGAGATTAATCAAGCAGCATTCACACCGGATGGAGCACCTGATTCAGGAAATGTTGTTATTAATGGAGCGGCTGTATCCATTAATAAGGGTGATTCCTATGATACAGTAGTAAGTAATTTAATGACGGCATGTGATAGTGCTAATCTTACTTATGCGGCAGGTACACCACCAACAATTACGACTTATGAGTATGGCATTTCACAGAAAATTACATACGATATTCCAGATTCGCTGGCAGGTTTTTTCAACATAACCAATGTAACTAATGGACTTGATGCGCAGGTTGAGTTTGCAGCAGACAGTGGTTTTAGCGAGACTGCAACAATTATTGCAAACGGAAAGCAGATAACAGTATCAGATGTAGGTGGATTTGATTTGACAGTAGAGTTTGAGCCGGGAGTGGCAGCAGCCACACAGGGCAATTCTGTTACTGTGGAGGTTACAGATATTGGTAGTCTTACTGTTCAGATGGGAACCATGGAGGGACAGGTATTAGAGATTAACATTCCTGTTGTTAATACACATACATTGGGAATAGAATATATCAATGTATGTACCTCGGAGGGGGGTATGGACGCAGTTGCCAAGATTGATGCTGCGGTTAATGCCATTTCTTCCGTAAGATCTAAGCTAGGAGCTTATCAGAACAGAATGGAGGATTCAGTTACACATCTTGATACCTATGAATATAATATTACAGCAGCCGTATCAAGAATTGAGGATGCCGATATGGCAGAGGAGATGACAAATTATACACAGGAGAATGTAATAACCCAGGCTGCTACCTCTATGCTTGCACAGGCGAATGAGAGACCACAGTCAGTATTACAGCTTCTTAGCCGTTAATATGGAGGTTGTGTAAATGACAAAGGAAGAGCTTAACAGCTATGTAATGCGAGTAACACAGGCAAAAAAAACAGAGCTTATTGTTATTATGTATGAGGTGGCGATTAAGTATATTGAGGATGGCATGGCGGCACTAGATGGGCAGAATGTTGCGGAATATCGTGATAGTATTAAGCGGGCGAAGAGCTTTGTTAATGAACTGGCATCTGTGCTGGACATGAAATATCCGATTTCAGGAAATCTTTTAAGTATATATTCATACATTAACAGTATTCTGGTAAAGGCAGATTGTCATCCTGATAAAGAGCTTTTATCCGGAGTAAGCGGATTGCTCATTAAGCTGAAATCGGCATTTGAGCAGGTAAGCAAACAGGATGTTTCAGAGCCTCTGATGCAGAATACCCAGCAGGTATATGCAGGACTTACATATTCGCGTAATTCATTAAATGAGAGCTATATGAATGATAGCGATATAAAAAGAGGATATAAGGTGTAGAATAAAGCTGCCCTGGGAGGTTTTCCGGGACAGCTTTAACATTATATAAGTAAATTCAGAGGAACGGCTACAGTAAGATTGGCAGCCTTTGCCTTTTCTAATAGAAATTTGTATCTGATTTGAGCTGAATTAACCTGATATATGCAGCTGTCAATCATATCAGGCTCCGTAGCATTTTCAAAATTGGAATATGCAGCATCAAGCTCATTTTTAGTCTGTGCAATTTCGGCTAAAAGATATTTTTCATCATAGGTTAAAAAGTGTTTCACAGGTTTTTCTTTTTTTCTGAGCACAATAATCATTCCTTTTCAAAAATATTCATAATAGAAGTATATCCATGATAATTACCAAATATTCTTATTTTTGTCAGGTGATTTTAAAATTATGTTGACAATTATGTTAAGCGGTGGTATTATGTAATAAATCCATTAGATTTTAGTGGATTCTTAATTCTTATTTCTAAGTTATTCGGAGGATTTTCTCCATTTTTTTCACAATTAGCCGGTGGGGGCTGGCGAATAAGAGATATTGGCTTTGTAGGAGGCAATATTGGAAGGATTGTGTTGTATATTGGATTCTGAGGAGGCTTATGCGCTTCGACTTACGGAGTGTCTTAACTCTGAGGGACGGTTTCGTTTTCAGATAAGGACTTTTTCTGATGCAGAGACATTTATGAGCTGTGTCAGGGAGTGTGATATCAGGCTGCTGATTGTTGGGGAATTGTTGTTGGATACAATTAATCCAACTGTGGCTGAGTGCATAATCTGCCTGAGTGAAGGTAATACAGGAGATAATACGGAATATCCCATGGTTATGAAATATCAGGCGGGTGACAAGGTTGTCAGGGAGATTATGGCTTTATATGAAGAACAGAAGCCGGAAGATAACCATATAAGAACAACCGCAGAAGCGAAGCTTATAGGCGTATATTCTCCTAATGGGAATTGTTATAAAACCTCTTTTTGTGTGGCACTTGCCCATGAATTGGGGCAGCAATGCAAGGTATTGTATATTAATCTGGAGGAATTTTCCGGCTTGTCACAATTACTGACAGAGGGGAAGTATAGTCTGTCAGATGCTTTATATTATTATCGTATTGGCGAACAGGGAATTCGGTTATTATCAGTTATTACAGAAGGGAATTCATTTGATTATGTATGGCCTGCTTCATCAGCAGAGGATTTGGCAGAACTGACAGAGGATGAATTACTGTCCTTAACTGAGCGGATAGTTAGGCTTGGGGGCTATGAGCAGGTTATTATTGACATGGGAGGTTATATTAAGCGCCCATGGAGCTTTATGGAGAGCCTTGACTGCGTATATACGCCTGCACCAAGAGCGGTTCACGAGGAGCGCAGGCTAATGGAGTTTAAGAAATATTTGTATAACAGAGGATATGAGCATATTGTTGATAAGCTTATTGAGGTTAAGCTGCCATATGATGAGAGTATCAGTATGGAAGCCAGACTAAGTCCGTCTAAGCTTGTTGCGGGAGGTTTTGGAAGGGTGGTGAAGGGGCTTGGAGTGCAGAGGTGACATAGAGTCGCTTACTGAAGCTGTTCGGAAGCGGGTTATGGTGGAAATTGATAATTCCATGGAGCTTTCAGAAACAGAATTGTTGGAGATGATTGATTTTGCAATTATGGGGGCGTCAGAGTACAGCCTGAATATCAGAGAGCGCCTGCAGATTCGTAATGAGGTGTTTAATTCTATAAGGCGGTTGGATATATTGCAGGATATTATTGATGATGATGAGATAACGGAGGTAATGATTAATGGGTATCACAATATCTTTGTTGAGAAAAACGGACGTATTGTCAGATATAACCGTAGTTTCTCTTCTGAATTAAAGCTACAGGATATTGTTCAGAGAATTGCGGCACAAGCTAATAAGATTGTTAACGAAACGGTGCCTATAATTGACACCCGGCTTATCAATGGCTCAAGAGTCAATATAGTGATGAATCCGATTGCAATAGATGGGCCTGTAGTTACAATTAGAAAGTTTTATAATACGCCGCTGTCAATTGAACGTCTTATTCAATTGGGGGCGATTACAGAGGAAGCAGCCCTGTTTTTAAAAGCGCTGGTTGTTTCTAAGTATAATATATTCATTTCCGGGGGAACCGGATCGGGAAAAACAACATTTCTTAATGCATTATCGAATTTTATTCCAAAAGATGAACGAGTAATAACAATAGAGGATTCTGCTGAACTTAAGCTGATGGGAATAGAGAATCTTGTACGACTTGAGGCAAGAAGTGCCAACGTGGAGGGAAAGAACGAGGTGACTATAAGGGACATGATTAAGGCAAGTCTTAGAATGAGACCAGACAGACTTGTGGTAGGAGAGGTAAGAGGTCAGGAGGCATTAGATATGCTACAGGCTATGAATACAGGTCATGACGGCTCTCTATCAACAGGACATGCAAACGGTCCAGAGGAGATGATAATTCGTTTGGAGACAATGGTTCTTATGGCTATGGATATGCCCATCAGCGCCATAAGGAATCAGATTGCCTCGGCAATAGATATAATTGTGCATCTTGGAAGATTAAGAGATGGCAGCAGGAAAGTGCTTAAGATATGTGAGGTCCAGGGAATGGATAAGAATGGTCTGGTATGCCTTAACAGCCTTTATGAATACGTCACAGAGGGGGTGAATACAGATGGCGGCATTATGGGAGCACTTAAAAAAACAAAAAACAACCTTATTAATACTGGAAAAATGCAAGGATAAGAGCAAATCGGACATTAGAATTCCATGGTATTACAAGCTGGCATTTTTTCTAGAGGGCTGTGTGGTGGTTTTAGGTGCAGGGTATGTTTTTTTCAATACATTATTTGCAGGAGTGCCTTTAATACCGGTTGTATTTTTTTATGTGAGAATCCGGCAGCAGGGCTATGTTAATAAGAAGAGACAGGAGCTTCTGTTGCAGTTTAAGGCAGGAATGGAGGCAGTATCGGTAGCATTAATGGCTGGCTATTCCGTTGAAAATGCCTTTTTTCAGGCAGGTCGAGAGCTGGGATATATGTATGGCAGCAGTTCAGAAATAGTCACTCTTTTCAAAAGGATAGAGAAGGAGCTGTCCGTTAATAAAAACATAGAAGATATACTTATGGATTTTGCAAAAAACACACAGCTTGAGGATATTATGAGCTTTGCAGAGGTGTTTAAATTTGCAAAAAGAACCGGAGGAGATGTGGTTCAGATAATAAGAAATACTACAGAGACCATCGGACAAAAAGCAGAGGTTGTAAGAGAAATATCAATTCTGATAAGCGGCAAGCAAATGGAGCAGGCAATTATGGATGTGGTTCCTATTGGAATTATTCTGTATTTAAGAATAGGAAGCCCGGAATTACTTATGCCTCTATATGAGGGCATTACAGGTCGTTGCATTATGTCGGTATGCTTATTGGTATATATATTGGCAGTGGGGATTTCCTTACACATAACAAATATTAAGGTATAGCTTATGGAGGTGGATTGGTGAAGCGGGGACTAATTATTCTGTCAGGGGTATGTGGGATAATAGCAGTTGTAATAATTATCCTTTTTGAGAGTGTTACAAAGGAATATGTAACTACGTTAGAAAGACCGGGGGATGTGGAGCAGGAGTGGGTGTACATACTGGAGGTTGTATATGATGACAGGAGAATGGAGATTGAGTTTCCACTGGGTTCAAGACAATTGACAGAGGCGGAGCTGTCAGCACTGTTTGAAAAGGCATTTAAGCAGCTGGAAACAGAGATATTGGGAGAGAATAAGTCTCTTGGGGAGGTGTCTTATAATCTGAATCTTATTACGGAGCTTTCAGATTATAACATGAGTGTGGATTGGTATATAGAGGATACAGCGTTCATCGACTATTGGGGTAATGTAAGTGATGTTGATAAGTGTGAGAGTACATCGTTGATAGCAAATGTCAGATATAACGGTGCTACAGAATATGGTGAGGAGCTTATTGTAAGAGAGCATAGAATTGAGCTTCAAATAGTGCCTAAAGAAATCAAGGAAAAAAGTCTGGAAGAGCTCTTATATGAGCAGCTTCAAAGAACTGATGCAAAATACCGTCATGAAGCCAATATTGTTTTACCGGATAGTCTTGCAGGAAAAAAGGTGTATTACAGTGTGCGTAAAAGCTCGGATATCTGGATTTTTTTTATACTTTTTATTGTAGCTGTAGTATGTCTGCTATATAAGAAGCAATCAGATAGAAAGGAGCAGCAAAAAAAACGAAGTGAGTTGCTGCTGCAGGATTATCCAGAGCTCGTAATGAAACTTTCACTTTTAATTGGAGCGGGGATGACACCCTATAATGCATTTAGCAAGATTGCCAATGACTACAGGCAAAAGGATGTAAAGCATGAACGTCCCGGCTATGAGGCTGTTTTGCATTTGGTTAATCAAATTAGGACTGGTGTAGGGGAGGCTGATGCTTATATTGAATTTGGTAGAAGAACGGGTCAGCAATGTTATATAAAGCTGAGCACACTGCTTTTGCAGAATTGTATTAAGGGAAATGCAAAGCTTAGAGAGACTTTGAGTAATGAGGTTTATGAGGCGATGGAGAACCGCAAAGCAAGAGCAAAAAAAGCGGGAGCACAGGCAGGAACCAAATTATTACTACCAATGCTTATGTTGTTAGGAATTGTTTTCGTAATAATTATGATTCCGGCATTTATGTCATTTTAGAAAGGAGGTGAGAGCATGAACAGGTTAAGATTCAGGATGTATATACAGGGTTTACTTTCAAAGAAAAAAGAGGCTATGGGAGTTGTTGAGATTATTCTGATTATTGTGGTTTTAATAGGTCTTGTATTAATTTTCAAAACACAAATTACTAATCTTGTAAAAACAATATTTGGTACTATTAACAGCAAGGCACTGACAATATAGGAAAGGAGTGGCGTATGAATAAATTAAGGGGAAGTGTAACCATTTTTGCGGCATTGATTTTCTCCGTGGTTATAGGTTTGTTTGTGACTATTATAGAATCTGCCAGGATACAAGGCGCAAGAGTTATGGTATCCATGGCAGGTTCGCTGGCACTTGATACATTGTTTGCCGGTTTCGAGAGAGCTCTTTTGGATGAATATGGGGTGCTTCTGTTTGATGGTGGGAATGGAGGCGAGACACTGGATTATTCATATCTTGAAAAAAGATTATCAGAGGGAATTACATATAATCTTA
The DNA here is from genome assembly GCA_045542475.1 of Lachnospiraceae bacterium. GTDB lineage: Bacteria > Bacillota > Clostridia > Lachnospirales > Lachnospiraceae > CAG-882. The sequence goes on from JAZQLB010000112.1 coordinate 12,177, forward strand.
ATGGGGATGAGGGAATGCTCTTTGTGGACAGTACAGACTTTTATGACATTAATATTGACAGCATAGAGGTTGCTGATGTGGTTACAGCGGATGAAAGATGTGGACTTATATGGAGAACCATGATTAATGACTATGCAAAGGTTGATTATTCTGTAACTCTGATGGAGGAGATATTGCAGATTGAGACTATTAATGAACAAAGTGAGAGCGTGAACAGGGTTGTTGATAGTGTGAGTACCTGCTATGACAGTGTGGGGACAATAAGCAGCAAATATTTACGATTAATTGAGTTAATTGATGGGATTAAGTGTGGAAGTACGGGAATTAATTATGACAAATTAAATACCACATCAGTATTTGTAAAAAAGCTTTGTCCAATGGAGGTGTTTGACCCGGTTATGGATGTAATAAGTATAAGTGATTCTCGTATATATAATGCGGTCAGGGGGGAGATATTCGATGTTAATCAATTCTTTGAGGATGTACTTGCCGAGTATGAGTATTGCTTTAGTGTGGATGATGTTATGCTGGAGGATTTGATTTTAAAGCTGGAGATAATAAAGAATTTTTTACTGAATGAGTTGGGGACAATTAACGAAGCCATGAATACTATTAATGCAATAAGAGCAGCTAATTCGGAGCTGCCCGGTCAGATTATGGAGGCTGCAAATGTATTACAGTCCATGGCAGGAGGCATAGATATTACGTTTTATGAGAGTCTGTACAACGATATAAACGGACTTGAAGCAGACAGGATCTTATGGGAGGAGAAGTCAGCTTCTCTAGATGGAATATATAATGTTCTTGCTGATAACTATTCTGTGATAGTGGCTGCCTATGAATTATGTCCGGATGTATCAGGCTGGAGAGATAACCTTGCTAATGTACATCTGGAATATAAGAAGTATTATGAGCTATATGTTCAGGTGGCCGAGAAAATAAAGGAATACCGGACTGATGGAATGTATCTGGATTATACAGGTCTTGAAGCACAGAAAACAGCAGCAGATGGCTCGGTTCTTGATATTATCTACAGCTATGCAAAGGACGGAATACTGGGGCTGGTTATTCCTAAGGATAGCGAATTATCCACGAAAGAAATTGGCTTTAATAATCTGGCATCGGATTATGCCATAAGAGGTAACAGAAGTCTGATTATTAATTCAGCGGCAAATGATATAGCAAATGAAATGCTGTTTAATGTGTACATATATGATATGTTCTCCAATTTTGTTGATAATAGTGGTAACGGGGTGCTGGATTATGAATTGGAATACATATTATTCGGAAGGTCAAAGGATAAGGACAATTTATTTAATGCGGTGGCGGCTATTGCCGGAATAAGACTGGGCTGTAATCTTATGAGTATATATACTGATGCAGAGAGAAAGGCGCAGGCTGCATCACTTGCCACATCACTGATTGGCTTTGTGGGAATACCGTTGCTTGTAAAGGGGCTTGAATATACCATACTCACCGCATGGGCAATCGGAGAGACGGTTGTGGATATAAAGTGTCTTTTGGCAGGGGGGAAGGTTCCTTTAATTAAGGATAAAGGGGATTGGCAGTTATCGCTGGATAATCTGACCAGCTTTAATCTTACAGCATCCGATGAGAAATCCGATAAGGGATTGGGCTATGCAGAATATTTATGCGGAATATTGCTGATTATGAATGGACAGGATAAGGCGTATCGCAGCATGGATATTGTAGAGCTTAATATGATGGGTATGGGAATAGAAGGATTTAGATTTAAAAACTACATATATGGAATGGAGATAAAGATTATTTATCATATGGGCAGCTCAAAGAAACAGTATACAGAATACTGTGTTTATACATATTAGCGGATAGGGCGATGGAAGGTGAGGTGATATAAGATGCTTCTTCTTTGTGATTTAACACTAAAAAAATATAATAAGAAAATTAAAGACAGATTCTCTTTTGTGAAAAAAAGGAATAACTTAGAAATAGTGTTGCAAAATGGCATCCCCCATATTTGTGCCAATACAAAGAATTGCAAAGGAGGAGCTTCTTATATCACCTTGCTTGGAGGAAGCATTACGTTGGAGGCATCCCTTATTATGCCTGTTATTATGCTGGCATTTATGGCAATACTGCAATTTATGGTTATGCTGGATGTGCAGCTTTCGGTACAATATTCCTTATATCAGCAGGCAATGAAGACAGCAGGGTATTCTTATTTGGCAGATACAGTGGAGTATTATTTTTTTGAAGATCTGGATACCGAGGATTATAGTGAATTAATTACAATTGCCGAAAACGGAATAACGGAGCTGGTTATAAAGCAATTAATGGTAAATGATTTAGGTGATGATTTCTTTGACTTGCCATGGATTGCAAACGGTAAGGATGGTATGTATGTTATTATCACTCCCTGGATAGAGGAGGGGGTTATAGATGTCATTATATATTATGAGCTTATGCCGGTATTTAATGTCTTTGGGCTGGATGCAATTCCAATGACTGCACGGGTACGGTATGGAAAATGGACAGGAATAACAAAGGCAGTTAATACCGAAGCTGATAATGTAGCTGAGTCGGATGTAGTATACATTACCAAAAGCGGAACGGTGTACCATACATATAGGGATTGTACATATATAAGAGTCAGCCTTAGCAGCAGTAAATATTCACAGGTTGACAGTCTGAGAAATGCAGCAGGCAGTAAATATTACAAATGTAGTACCTGCTGCAATCAACTTACCGCCGATACGACAGTATATGTGTCTAAATATGGTGAGCGATATCATCAGTGTCAGACCTGTTCAAAAATATATCATAATGTTACAGCCGTTTCTATGGAAGAGATTGGTGGAAGAGGTTTATGCACAAAATGCAAAAAGAGGGAGAAACAAAATGATAATTAATATTATGCTGATAGTTATATTATTGTATGAAAGCATGTGGGATATCAGAACTAAGCAGATTAAGCTAGTTCCGTTAGCGGTAGCAGCTGTTGCAGGAGGCTTACTTAATTATTTTTGGTATGAAAAAGATATAATCTGGATTATGTGTGGAGTAATAACGGGAAGTATTTTTTTGCTGGTAGGCAAGGCAACCAGACAGTAGGTTGGATATGGAGATGGCATTTTGGCAATAGCAATGGGCTGCTGTCTGGGGGCAATCAGTACAATTACTGTTTTCTGGCTGGGATTGGTGGTTGCCGGAATTAGTGGGGGGATATGGGTGTTTATTAAAAAAGGCAACAGGCATATGAGAATGCCGTTGTATCCGTTTATTCTTTTGGCTTTTATTGTTTTTATAGTGTTGGAGGGAGCGGTTATATGAGAGCAGGCAGGAATTTTTTTAATGCTTCTGTTACAGTAGAAACGGCACTGGTTATGCCTATAGTTATAATGCTTATATTTTCATTTATAAGGTTTGGTTTCGAGCTTCATGACAGAACGGTTGGAGGCATGTTGGATAAATACGAAAACGTAAAGGCAAGAATGATTGATTGGGGCTATTATAATGTTGAAAGTCATAAGATTGATACGATTGCTATTGTCAATAGGCCTTTGCTTGAGCTTGAGGGGAGTTATAGATTTTGCCAGCATGCGCTTCTTAACTGGTATATCTCAAGCTATAAAAAGGAGATTTTTTTGGTGAAGGATAGTTTGGAGGAGGCTTTATCATATAACAGTGGTTTTAAGAGCAGTACATTAATACGGACAACACATATTTTGCTGGAACATATGGAGAATATTAAATATGATTGAATATATGCGTGAAATGAACAAGAACTATCTAAGAATAGTTGAAGAGGATGAAGGTACGAACACATCATATTGTATGAAAATGGTTCTTAATAATGATATAGAAGGTATTATTAGGCCAAAGCGAGTAGATTTAAACGGGAAAACACAGTGGCTATATGAGATATCGGGATTAATCTCACTCGAGGAAAGGTATAGGGATAAGCTTTTTTCGGCAGATGATTTGGAATATATAGCCGCCTTTTTCAAAAATATTATTTTGATGGGGGATAAGTATATGCTTGATTTGGATGGGGTGTTGTTGGAACCTAAATATATTTTATGCGGAATTGGTAAGGGAGAATGGCATCTTGTTTATAATAGTGGATGTGCAACCGGCCTTCGGATGGGCTTAAAGAAGCTTTTTGAATTCATATTGGAGCGGCTTGACCATAAGGAGGGGAATGCTGTTATTTTAGGATATGCTCTATATAAAAGAGTGTGTCAGGAGAATGTTTTGCTGAAGGATGTATTTGAGAGCTGTGAGCAGGGGGAAGAATGTACTCAATTGAATGCAGCCTATGAACAGGTTCATACGGAATATCCGGCTGTATTGCCGGAGGAGATTGTTGAACAAAGGGAAGTAGAATTAGGGGTATTAAGAAAGATATTTCTAGGGGCAGGAGCAGCAGGCGCAGTAGGTACATTTGTATTGCTTTTTTCTCGTGTGATTCCGGGAATTGTGGAAAAACGAGGTGTGGGGACTAGCGTTGTTGATATATTAATACTTCTTATTTTTGCTGCAGTTACGACAATATGTATATGGATTGCTATATGGAAAAAAG
>JAZQLB010000113.1:0-2218 GCA_045542475.1 Lachnospiraceae bacterium
CGCTTGGCCTCCGACTTTGTAAGGGTGCTAGGCTTGGTATATTTAAGGGCAAGGTTAAGGATAATCTTACACCATACATCGACCCACAGGAATGCGGCAACCGCCATGATGTAAGATGGGTTAAGGTAGTGGATGAATTCAACCATGGTGTTATGATTGAGAGAACAGATAAGCCGTTTGATATGACGGTATTACCATATACCCAGATGGAACTTCAGGAGGCCTATAAGATTAACAGACTGCCACAGTCATATACCACAACTGTAAACATCCTTGGTGCTGCAATGGGTGTTGGCGGTGACGACAGCTGGGGGGCTCCGGTGTATAAGGAGTTCAGAGTGCACGGAGATGAGAACCAGCATGTGGAGTTTGTATTTAAGGGGATTTAATGGAGAAAATGGTGAATAATTATCTTGAAACTGTATTTGTATTGTATATTTTTACAGGGGTTATTTTATATGTAACACATCCTGCGTTGCCAATGGTTTTAGGTATATATGGGCTTGGTGCATTAATTTTTCTGACAGCAGCAATATATCATTACTGTCAGCAAAAAAAGAGAGAAAGATACAAATAAAAATCTTGTTCTGTGTGTAAAATTTAATAACTTTGTAACAATTTCTTCCGGCAGGTGTGTTATGATTATTTCATGGTCAGACTGTCGGAAGTTTTTTTGTATATAGAAAAGCTTTGCGTTTCTTTAAATATTAAGGAGGAATTATATGAGAGGGAAAAGGAGACTAGAAATCATTGTATTAGAAATTTTTATATGTTTAATAACAATATTTGCATCAGCATGCAGAAATAAGGCAAGTGATGAACTGTTGGAAACAGGAGCACTAATTGAAAATATATCTGTCTCAGAAGCGGTAACCGATATATTGGAAGATGAAAGCAGTCAATCAGGTAGTAAAAGCTATGTGCAAATATGTAATAAATTAGAGGTGGCAAAAAGCTTAAAAACAGATATAGAACTTCCGAACTGGATTACTTATACAAAGTCAGAATTCAAGGATAGTGAAAATGAGTTTTATTATTTGTACAATAAAGAGGCCGGAAACTGGGATGTATTCTATCTGTGCGGAGATGTTATTGTATATCAGGGCTGGGATGAAGGTATACGAAAGGTAATCATTGCCTATGATGGTAAAACATGTGTTGTACCATGGACTATTTATAATATGACATTGGCTAGATTTGGAATGGATTTAAAGAAGCAAGACCTTAATCATGATGGAACAGACGAGTTGTTAGTTCAGATTACGGATGAAGAATTCAATGTTTTATATTATGTTTTTGACCTTAATTCATGGAAAGACCTATCTCCGTATTATACAGAGCGATATAATTACGAAGGCAGGGATTACAGCACGATAAATACATATTTTTATTATGATTATGGTCTTGAGATTAGTAATGCCATTAATGATGCCTTTATAAGTGAAGGATTAGAGCCGGAGGTTACGATTCCAACTGAGGGGGAAGGCGTAGGTATGTGGACGGAAAGCAGTTATGATTCAGGAATAAAAAGTGATGGCAGTATAAAATTTTGGTATAATAGTCGGAATTGGAGCTGCGAAATAGTGTTTGCTTTTACGCAGGAGGGCTGCATAATTGATAGTATTGAAGTAGATGTACATAAAAAATAAAAGGAAATTGCTAAAAACATAGTAATTTGCAACTCCCTCACATGGCAAATTATCAGTGTCAATCTACAGCTAACCTGCCCTTTTTGAGAAGCCGGTTTTGCAGTGTAAATTTATCCAATATCCAGAAAACTCAAGCGGGGTGGGATGTACTATGGAGGACTTTTTAAGCCCGCCGGCATTTGGGTGCCGTTTTGTGGTACCCTATGTGCCGCTGCGTGGCTTAACTTAGCGAAAGCATGTCCTCCATAGTACATCCCACCCCGCTTGCGTTTTCGTCCGGGTAAAGAATAAATTATACACTCAAAAACCCTGTCTTTGATAATATTTTATCATTACCCCTTGAATTTTTTGTCGAGATATGCGAAAATGTCTATAATTGCGGAGACAGTGTATTCTGCTTTGCCGCAAAAGGATTTAAATTCTGAAAGGAGTTTTACAATGATTTATTCACATGAAGTAGAAAAGATGTGCCCAGTAACTCAGGGTGTTCATCATGGTGCTGCTCCTGTGCCAACAGAGGGCAATTGGGTAAGAAACAAGCAGGTTTCTGATATTTCTGGTTTAACACA
>JAZQLB010000114.1:0-8329 GCA_045542475.1 Lachnospiraceae bacterium
TCTTTAAGCAGGATTAAATAGAATTATGATAGAGTACCCACAAGATTTGAGCTAAATCAAATCTTGTGGGTATTTTTTAATAAAAATATTGACTTAGTATCTAGTTTGTACTATTCTATATTTGTAAGAAAAGTTAATATATTAATTTTTTATAAAGGAGAGAACTATATGCAGACAGAGAAGGAATATTTAGCATCCTATAATGCTAACGATTATGAGAGACCATCCGTAGCGGCAGACTTGCTTGTATTTACCGTGGAGGACGACAAATTAAAGATTGTACTGGTAAGACGTGGGGAGCATCCATATAAGGGTAAGCTTTCACTTCCGGGCGTGTTCGTGGGAATGAAGGAGACACTTGATGAGGCAGCACAGCGAGGCATTACAGAGGAAACAGGAATTAAGGATATTTATTTCGAGCAGTTATATACATGGGGCGATGTAAACCGTGACCCTCGAATGAGAATTATTTCGGTTTCATATTTGTCACTTACTCCTCGCGAAAAGCTTAATCTGGCAGCAGGTAAGAGAACTGTATCAGCAGAGCTGTATGATGTGGATGAATTACTTGCATCCTCAGAGGAATTAGCCTTTGACCATAGAAAGATTATTGAGTATGGCAGAGAGAGAATTAAGAATAAGGTTGAATACAGTAAGATTGCTTTTGAGCTGGTTAATGAGGAATTTACATTACCTGAGTTACAGAGGGTGTATGAGATTATTCTTGGAAAGAAGCTTTATAAAACAGGCTTTAGACGTATTGTATCAAGCATGGTAGAGGAAACAGGAAGAATGACCTCCGGTGATGCCCATAGACCAAGTAAGTTCTACAGGCTTAAAAAGGATATACCGGATGTGACATCTGGCGTAATGGAAGAGGCAGAAGAGGAGTAAAAATATGGGTTCTGTTTGGAAGTATGAATTTATTAAGGAGTTATCTCAGGAAAATGATGTGTATTTCTTAATGGTAGTCAGGACACCACAGTCCATTGCACCATTACTTTATGAGGTTACTAAAGGGGAAGCTGAACATAGTAAGCAGCTTGACCGTAACATGTGGGAGAAGTATATGGATTATTTCTGGGAGCTGGAAGAACCGGGAGTGCATATCATTAGATATGAAAAAGGTGAATTAGCAGAGGAAAAATATATTTCACATTATAACGTGGAGCTGTTTGATGGTGATGCGTGCGAGCTGATTTTATTTCAGGAATACGGACTTAATCCTGTAGGGGATGAAAGAAAAGAGGTCTTAAAGGCATCTGTTAAGGCTGAGAAAATAAAAGATACTTTAGTATATGCCTGCTATTTGAATGATACAGATAAGATACTTTCCTGCTTGAATAAGATATCAAAGGCACAGCTTAATAAGAGGCTGAACTATTATGGAACACCGTTGGGTATCTGTGCACAGAATAACAATGTGGAAGCCTTTAAGGCGATAACTGAGGCAGGGGCAGATTTAAACAAGGTATCCTTGGCGTTTCGTCCGTTAAAGATTGCCTTTGAGAGCTCATCGGAGATTGTTTTCTATATATATGAGAATTATAGGGAACAGTTTGATAAAGAGGTTAAAGCAGAAGGCTTCGGATTAACAGCCCATACAACCGATTTGAGGATATTTAATCTCTTAAAGGATTATGGCTGTGACATGGAATGTGCGGGTGCTTCCTTTCCTCCGCTTCATAATTTTGTTGATTATGGTAATGTTGTGGGAATTAAGTTCTTTGCAGAACATGGAGCGAATTTTAAAACGTTAAATGTGCATAAACAGACTGCTTTGGACAGGGCAAGAAGGAAAGCGGACGAAGAACTTATAAAAATCCTGGAACCGCTGACAAAATAAAGATTAAAGATGCATGATAAAAATGAGGAAGTAGTATGAATAATTGGACATGGGAAGAAAACAGTATTTTGTATAATATTTCACCATACACACCGCCTAAGGATATCTTTCAGGCGGTGTGTAATGAAGTGGGCAGATATTATAGTGAACGAGGCGGTAAGTATACCAAATCAAACAGAAAATTAAAATGGTTGGGAAAGAATATCAGGATTGAGCTTGGCTTCTGGTCGTCCCACAGTAATATGGCAGGAGAATATGTTAATTTTGAGATTGTAACAAGTCTCTGGGCACTTAATACGGAGGGATTGGAGCGAAAGGGAATACTTAATTTTGGGGCAAGACCGAAGAATTTTAATGTATATGGAATTGATTATGACAGATTTTTTGAAATCATTAAATATATAGATGGAGTGCTGGTGAATGCATGGCTCTTTGATTCTGAGAAAGGGCTTAGAGAGTATCTGGAAAATGTGGATAAAGAAGTGATTGAATACCTTAAGAGGGAAGTAAATAATGTGATTTACATTAATTCGATACTAAAAAATACTCAGCAGAAGGAGAATGCTTAGATGGCAGATATAAGCAGTTTTTTGAATCAGATAAAGCAGATTAACTGGCTTGAAAAATGTGGTGTTCCTAATGAGAATTATCATGTTGTATATTCAATATTTGAGGCATATGATGACTGGAATCAAGCGGCATTTGATACATGGGAGCCACATATTTGCAAGCTGGAAAAGAAAGCTCAGGAAATAATGGGCGATGAGTGGATAGATGAAGTATTTGAAGCTGTTTCCAATGCTATCGGGGATATTCTTTGGGAAAAGTGGGGCACATTCATAGAACGTTGTAATCTACGGGAAGAATGTGGACTTGATAATGAAATAATGGATTTTATGATAAGAGATATAGCGTGGGCCTGCATAGAGGACCGCTTGGAGGAAAAGGGGTTCTTTACAGAAATGTTGGATATTTATAAAAAAGGATATTTTCCATGCTCATGGTCTGGGGGCTATCCGGATGGGAAGCCGGTTGTGTTGTGAGGTAGTGCTGGGATGCTTTTTTAGGTGGAATATTGGGGATAGACTCCACAAATATACAGCTATGAGATTTGAGGAGACGGAATTAGGATAGAGGCACATATTAGATAGAGTTGCGGATACAATGGCAATAAGCAGATTATTAGAAGGGTAAGGTACATATATGTCTTTAGAAAAGGTTTATGATTATTTTCGCAATTATGATAAGCAGACTTATCAGGTGGTTGCTTGTATGGGAAATGAGCCAGCGGAGGAAACGGTAAAAAGCTTTGAAAATCAGTATAATATTAAGCTTCCTGAGGATTTTAGGGAGTTTACCATGTCACCACTCGGCGGTCTATATATGGAAGTGAGGGAAGAGATATGGCCTAGAGCCAAAGCATATGATGTTGGTCCGTTTTGGTCTTTTTGTCGAGGCATTATAGTTTATGGAATTGCTGATAACATACCAGAGTTTCTTGATATTCGTGTGAGGACTGAAATGCTGCATAGAGAAGGCTTTACCGACTATATTCCGTTTTTATCCATTATAGGTAATGGGGACGAGATATTTTGCTTTGACAAGGATAATAATATTGTTCTTCTTGATTACTATTTAACCGGAGAGGCTACGCCTGTTGAAGGCGATTTTGCGGAGTGTCTGATGAAACAGATTAGTGAGTTAGAGGAGCGAAAGAATATGAAGATAAGGGAGAATAACTAGATGAAAAATAAACTAATAGAACAATTAAAGGCTGTGCTGCCAGCGGGCATGCAGCTTCCAAAGGAGCTTGAACTCTTATATCAATACATAGAGGACAACGGATTATATGTGGATGGAAGAGATTGCAGATACGGAATTCTTTATCCTGAAGATAAAATGAAAGCAAGCATGACAGAAAATGAGCGTGAAGGCGGCACGGATATTACGTTCTATCCGGGTGGCACAGCAAATTTACAGTACTGGTTTGGAGAGGAATATGAGGAAGTAGAGCAGAGGCTGTGTGTATTTGCACAGAGCGGTGGTGAGGGCTCTGAGTGTGCATTATGGCTTAGCGATAGCGGAGAAACCAAAATCGTGCATATGGGTTCGGGCTCAGGTTCAATACTTACTTGTGTATTGGCTGATAATATGGTGGATTTTATTAGACTGCTGGCAATTGGTTATGATGAGATATGTTGGGATGAGGATTTTCCATATCCGCCAAATGAGAGACCGGGAGCTGATATGCTTGTTAAACCTAATACTGAATTTCAGGACTGGGTAAGGCAGACCTTTGGTGTGGAGATACCAAGGACTGCCTTGGAGATTGTTAAGTATCCTGCACGTATGGATGATGATAGCTCAGAGGATGAGTTTTTTAATTGGATAAGAAAGTTTGAGTGAGGGAGAAAATACTATGCTTAACGAAGAAAAAAGAATTGAATACTACAGCGCCATGGCAGATAAGCTGAATAATATGACAGTAGAGGATTGGGAGCGAATTGTATTATATGCGAGAGTAAGTGAGAATACTAACTTTCTGACCTTTTATTATTATATTGATGACGGCGAATGCCATGATTGGACATGGAGTGCAGAGGAGAATTATAGCGAGGAAGCTGCCAAGGCGTTCAGTACAGCTTTTGAGGAGCTTAAGCAGATAAATAAGGAGTACTGGCAGGAATGCAGAGAGGCAGGAGAGCCTTGGGCAGCATTTACATTTGGGCTTAATGAGGACTGGACCTTTGATGTTAAGTTTGATTATGAGATTGATGAGAGCCTTACGGAGTTGGAGGCAGAGGTAAGATGGGCGTATGATACACTTGAGGTAATACCTGAATATGTATATGCCGAAAAACTGTTAGCCAAATATCTTGCAGAGCAGGGAAGAGATCTGCCGGAGGAACTCATATGTCATGGAGCAGATATTAGTATTGTGGATACATCTGATAAATATGTGGAAAATGCTGATGAACTTATTACATTTCTTGTGGATTTCCTACGCAAGTTAAATCTCTTAGAGGAAGAAATATTTATGAGGAGTGTTAAGCTTGATGAGGCTAAGTATAAGGCTGGCGTTCAAAGTCACATTGAAGGACCCGGACAAAAGGAGTTGTGGAAGGAATATCATACCAGATTTGCGGAGATAGCCAAGAATTGTTGTACTGCAGAGCTTCTTGACAGAGGTTTTTCAGGTTCCTTTAGTAGTACTACAGAGTATGGATATATCGATAAAGGGTGTCAGCTTATATTTACTATGAAGAGTGCTAACAGGGCAGTAATTGAAACCAGATTTTCTGCAGGAGTAGAAAAGAAGCATCAGTTTGTACTTAAACGTACCGAGGAGGGCTGGCGCGTAAGTGCAAAGAGCTATGGCTTTTGCAATGATAAAACATGGCACAAGGATAGTATATAGGGGGAGTAATTATGAACAAATTAGAAATACTGGAAGAATATAATTTTGATGCGACTTTGCAGATACATCTGTATAAAGCAGAGGAAATTGATAGCTTGATAAAGCTGCATATCCCGGCTTCTTGGTCAGAAGCATTGTGTGAAAAGAAGTCAGAGGTAAAGCTTAATAAAATAATCGGTCTGTGGAAGAGCGTACTTGAAGAAGAGCTGTCAATTACAATCAGTCTTTTGCAGGACAGACTTAAGGATGTGGATTTGATTAAGCTTGGAGAGAGGTTTTATTTATTATACACGATTATGTCAGCGGCAGGGGATATGATGTATTATGTGGGAGGTAATCCAATGGATTCCAAGCTTGAAGAAATTAAATTGCCTGCTGGTATAAGTGTATTTTATGAGAAGCTTCATAACGGCTTTTATGATTATTGTACAAAGGGTATGGGCTTGGTAGAGTCACAGAATATAACCTGCATGGCAGAGGATGAATGGGGAATATTGGAGGAGCTTGAGGAAGCACTACAGATTGACTTAAGCACATCCTACATTTTGTTTGAAACTGGTTCCGGAGGATATGTAGTTATTGATTTGACGACAGAAATGGCAGCAGTATGGTTTTCGGATGACCAGCCGGAGTATGAGGTTGAATTTTGGGATGCTGTGGATGAGTGGATAGCTATTGGAATGGAAGAATAGGTATTTTATTAGTAAATATTTGTAGACAATATTATATCCGCTAAAGAATGGAGAGGTACACATGGAAAATAACAAGGATGCAGTAATAACAATATTAGAGGATTCTATTGATTTTATGGGGGAAAAGCTGGTTCCGCCCTTTAATTTAGAAGAGGCAAAGAAGGTTCTGGGAGAGGGCAGGTATTATTACCGAAAGATTGAAGATAAAGATATTCCTAATCTGGCTATCAGACGTCAGGTATGGGATGAGTTGGGAATATTTGCTTGTCTGGGTGATGATGAAATCGAAATAATATCTTGGAATATATGTGTATTACCCAACAAATTTAATGAACCTGATAAGTTGTATGAGGGCAGAATTTTAATTGGCAAAAAGGATTATAGAGAATGTAATTGGAAATTTGACGGTCGTACTGACCAGACAATGAAGCAGGGCTGTTTTGAATTGCTTACTCTATTACCAGATAAGCTTGCTGAGGTGGCTGCTGAGGACAGGGATATTGCTGAGATGTCAGCCAGTTGTATAGAGATTTCATATGAAGCTCCAAAGGTTAAAAAGTCTAAGAAATACATTATCCCAAAGACTGATGAGCCTGTCTTGGCGTTTGCCAACTTCAATTTCAAGTTGGCAATAATGCAGCAGCTTATGTATGAGAAAAAGCTCCTTAAGCCGGAATTTGACATCTATGAGTTTGCAAAAGAATATACAAGGCGTGAGATAGATGTGGATGATGAGGGCTATGAGCCAATTAAGGAGGCTAAGAAGTGGTTTAAGGATTACCCGATTCCAAAGAGTCTGGCAGAAGAGGTGACAGAGCTTGAGATGGACGGTGGAGGCGATATTTATATGCAGATTGTACCTTTGTGGGATGGTGAAGATGATATATTCGATATAAATAAGCTTACAGAGGATGAGGTGCGGCAGTTTCCTAATCTGCGACATGTAACGCTGATGTCCTCAAAACCTAAGAATGTTGTGGCAGTGTTGGAAAAATGTAATGTGGAAGTGGATTTATTATAGAGAGGAAGTCTAATTATGCTTGAGATAAAAACAATGCCATTAGAGCAGTTTATGAAAGCAGACTGTGATGAGGAACTGCTTAAAGTTATGTACAATCGTCTTAACTCAATTACTCATAGTAAGTGGGCTCCTAGACTATATTACAGTTCTCAGCCATTGTATGAAGCGAGTGGAAGAATATATGGCGGAGGCGATTGCTGTAACCTGCTTTCCTATCGTGAGGGCTACGGTTATACAATAATCGATGTAGGAGACAGAGGGGACTGGATGTGCTGTGTATATCCTAAGCCGGAACCAAAGCCTGCTTATAAATATATTGCCTTTTATGATGGAGAGTTTGAGGAGATATTTGAGAAGCTGGCTGAGCGATATGGAAAGAGTGAAAGTGAAAAAACATGGAAAGAGAAGCTGGATGACCGAAGAAAAAAAGCATGGTATAGAGAAAAAATAAACCGTGGCATTACAGACAAGGAAGCTGAAAACCTGACCAAGGTACTTAAGAAAGAGCTTAAGCTAATGGTTTCAATGGAGTACATAGCTTTATTAAAGATATTTAATGGGTTTGAAATTAATGCCAAACGCTTTGGAGAGGATGTTGAGGATACATTTATTCTGTATGGTATTGATGAGGAGCTGCTTTTAAGTCCTGTGGTACATCCGGTTAAGGGTTTACTAGAGCTAAACCGACAGTTACATACAGAAGGCTGGCAGAAAAATTATATTTTTCTGGGAGAGAATGCTGTAAGCTGGTACGCTTATGAGGTTAATAAAAAGAAGTTTTATGAGCTTTCTAAGCCAGCAGGAGAGGTGTTCAATACATACGAGAGCTTTGATGATATGGTCGGAACTATTTTGGATGTAACATTATTTAAGCTGTAGGAGAAATATTATGCTGAATGAATTAATTTGGGACAATTTAAAATGCACAATGAGTAAGGAAGTATGGGAGGAAACAGGCAGCGAATACGAGGATTTACCAATAAAAATAGACTTTTGCGGCAAGGAAGAGGAGATTTCATTAAGTATAAAATATTTTGATGAAATGGACGAAGCAGAGGCGTGCCAAGTGTTAAAGGACTTTCTTGTAAACTGGGTCTCTCTTCAAAAAGAGGTATTGAAAAAAATATTTGAAGCCTTTGTGGAGCTTCAGGAGGAGAGAGGAGAAAACAGTAAGTTAACAATACATACACCTGAGGATATGCGTGAGTATATAAGACCTTCTATGCTGATAATAGATGATTTGGATGGCATACGCATTGGACTGGGCTTTGACACAGACTGGGATATTAAGTATGACGATTATGGGGATATCGGTGTGCTGATTATTAATAATGAGATTGTGGAAGTCGGTA
>JAZQLB010000115.1:0-3241 GCA_045542475.1 Lachnospiraceae bacterium
TATCTTTATAAGCATTGGTGTTCTTACCTCCGATTACCTCGACACCTTTACGCTTAACGTGGTTGCACAACTCGTCTGCCTCAGAGCCATAGAGTGGGATATCATATTCGAGGCGGTCAACTCTGCCTTCTACATCATCAATCTTCTGTACAATCTCCATGTGTCCTTGTGCAAGCAACTGTATCTGTCCTAGAGTGGTTAGCGGTATATTCCGATTCCTATATCGCTTCTCAACCTCAATAAAATATCTACGTACTTTCTTCCCCTGCTGGTTACGTTCAAGCATTGCCATTTCTTTGGCTGTATCGAGTTTGATAATATACTCTTTAGTTCTTCCACCGTTTTCTAAAATTTTAGAAAACGATTCAAAATCCTCATTTTCTACTGCCTCGCAATCATTTAAGCGATTTTTAATCCAATCAGCAAATTTACTTTTTACACCTAATACCTCGTGCAGTTCTGCTCCATATACTACTTTCTCGCCAGTACTGGTCTCATATACTGGCACTAAATCATTTTCGATTATCATTAAATTTTTCAAACTATTATCCTCCAATCTTTGCTATGTCGATTTATATATCATAATCAATGGTCATCTACCTCCGGTTTCAGTTTTACTCTTTTTTGAGTAAAAGTCAGTCCCCTCTATGCACTCCTTTCATTTGCGACATCGCAACTCCCACAATCCTGCTGCCTTTTTATATTTACTCAACACGCTATCTATACATCTCCTTCTCTAAAGTATTTTTCATCTCCTCTGAAAGCTTGTAGAATTTCCATTCGTGCTTTGCAAGTGCAAGGTGAAGGTCAGTCCACTCCTTCTTATTTGCCACATCCTCACCGCGGGATGTTTTCCAGCCGTTTGCACGCCATTGTAAGATACGCTCATTCTCCACGGTACCGCTGATATACGGGCTGTTAATGTGAATGTTGATATTGCAGGATTTATTAAAGCGTGCCAGTGCATCTATCAGAGCCACAAGCTGCAGCTTATTACCGGTGACCTCATGTAAGGTCTTAATGCCTTTTAGAGTTCCTTTGCCGGTTGCCATCTCAAGAACGTATATGTATGTTCCGGCTGCTTTGGTTCCCGGTCCTCTAACGTCTGTGTGTATGTATATATTAACTGTCTGCATATTACTCTCCTTCTCGCCAATCCGGCGGTGGTTCATTTCCTAACCAGTGCAGGGTATATGAATAATATCCGTATCCGAATTTGTTAATGCCTTCTATCTCTTCTGACACATAATATCCTTTGATTACATTCGGGTGCTGACTGTAGGTATGCACATTGCTGATTACCTGTTTGGTCACTTTAGGCTGACGAAGGTTGCGCGAAGCATACCAACGCTTACCAAAGAGCTGGCCGTCATGATCTACTGTTGTATCCGCATATTTGATAAAGTAATCTGCTATCTTGCCATACTGTCCGTCTGAATACAGAGGGTCAATGTGTATTTTCCCGTATATCCAACACTTACGGATTATGTCTATGTCACACTTATTCATAACCATATGGACGTGAGCTGCACCCTTGGGACCTATTTCTCTTACATAGATGTATTTAAGGACTATCCCCTGTTTCTTCAATGCAGCTCTCAGTTTCCTGATGAAGGAGGACATATGCTTTTGCATTTCCTTAGCATCCTTAGGGCGGTTGATTTTCTCATAATTCAGCCCCACCAGATAATCACCATCCTCAAAGTTGGCATTCATTAACCATCTAAGCTTTCTGGATGCCATTCTCTGATTAACTTTTATCTGACACTCAGGTGTAGTGTTAGTCTTGGCTCCATGTTTCTCACCCTTACAGCGATATTTGTCTGTGTGATATTTATATACTTCTATTACCTTCCCTGCCCTGCATATCATTTTGATATAAGGCATGTATTTTATACTCCTTTGGTTCAATGGATAATTGGTTTATCAAGCTTTAGCGGGAGGCTAAACCTCCCATTTTTATTGACTTTTTCTTGACTTTGATGTATAATAATTATGGTTGTATTTTTAATACTACTTTGGTTGTGTGCACACTTGGAATGGGGATTTTAAGTGTGCATATTTTTTATATATAAATGTATCTTATATTAAACCTCTCTATAGGCTCGTCCTTCTTTAAGAAGTGTTCATAGGTTTCATGGTCAGCCATGTCTCCAGCCTTAATTACATCCTCTGTAGTAAACAAGCCCTCAACCGGTGGGTCTAATGTGGTGTCACCAAACAGCTTAAGTCTTTCCTCCTTTGGAAAGCGACAGAAACAGGCAATTTCAATAGCTTCATAGTAAGCAGCCGTTGCCAGACGTCCACGATTATTTCGCAAGCCCCAGATAAAACGGTCATAAAGTTCATATACTTTCTTAATAATCTCCTGCTGTGTAAGCATTGGTTCATCGTCCTTCACCAAATGCGTTGGTCCTGGTATTGCCATAATTCACCTCCTGTAAGTTATTCATGTGTTCCATCACTTTGTTATAATATTCATCCGATGGATAATCTGGATTGCCGGAGTTATACTGTTTAAGAGCCCTCTTAACATCTCCATCATTCTCCAACAGACACTCGCTTAATATCATCACTCCAAGTCGTACATTGTCCTCCGTCTGATATACATCGAGCTTCCAGTAATCAATCAGTTCCTGCCACCATTGTGGCTGTACCTGCATTAAACCTATGGCTAGTCCACCATCACCTATGGCATCTAACTTACAACTTGACTCAGTCATAATCACAGCCAATACAAGCTCATATTCGATTCCATAGTTGCCTGCAACACATTGGGTGTACTCTTGTAGCTCTTCATCCAACGGGACATCGTAATATTTCATTGCCGGAACCGTTACCGTAGCTGTCACCGGATTGGTTACGCATATCACTTCATCCGGTGCTAGAGCTTGTAGTTCCGGTTCAACATGAACAATTGGCACCTCTGTTTCTGTCGGTGCTGCTATCAGTCTGTCCGAAGCCTTGCCACACTCACATGCCGGCACAAGCATTAGGACTGCATCTAACAGCAGCACTACCAATATCTTCTGCATATGTACCTCCTACGACTGCATATCTTTATCTTTCGAGAACTCATAAATCATTCTCGCTATGAATTCTGCAGCCTTTTTATTTCTTATTCTGCGAGCGATGCTCTCAGCGTTATAAAACACGTCATCCGGTTCCCCTGCCTCACCACATATTCCATGATTGGGAATTGCCCAGAAGCCAAGTCGGATCGTAGCCATGTCGTTCTGTG
>JAZQLB010000116.1:0-14180 GCA_045542475.1 Lachnospiraceae bacterium
TCTCTTCCCTTTATCTTTGCATATTCCATTAGTTCTTCAAATCTCATATATGCATCCCTCACTTCCGGCATTATCTTAACCCTGCTGATATAATCATGAATCTCCCGGGTAGCTTCGTCCACTACATTATCCGCTGTACTATTCTGAAAATATTGCAACATTGCTTGTATATCCTTATTACCGCCCTTATGCCCTTTAGTGTAAAAATATATGAACTGTAAGCCATCCTTATATTCCAAGTCTAATACTTCATTAAAACGATTATTCACGGTATACATCATATAATCCTGACCAAATGGATCATAATTAGTAATAGTAATCACATACAAATTTGGCAGTTTAGAAAAATTCTTCTCACCACTCTCCATATATCTGCTATCAATTTTTGCCTGATAAAAGCGGTTATGTCTTGGTAAATCAATATCATTTTTCAAATGTGGTTCTAAATCATATACATTATGTACCGAAACATCATCCTTATCTGCATATTCATTAATCTCCACATCCATTCTTATTCCCCGCAGCCCTGGTGCCAATGCTGGTATAGTGCGCTGCTCTATAATGCTTAGCTTACCTATATTACGCTGTAATAATACAGATAAAGCCCTCCTGCAAAAGGCTTCTCCCACTTCCTGGTTTGATACGACTGCATTAATCATAAAGTCATCAATCAAATTAAGCTCCTCAAGTGTCTTACCGCTAAAGCTCATTCTTCCTCCTATTCCGGCAGACCTTGTAGAACGATACTGTTGTATAATATTTATATGCTACTTAGAACTGCCAATATTTTAATAATTCTGTGAAAAAATATTGGCGAGTGCCAAGATTCGTATCCGAAGAGCTCGGATGATTTTTTCACTATCACAATCACAATATAACATAATTTCTCCATTATGTCAATATTTTACAGTAAAATAAAACAATCGATATACATAAAAATACTGTACTTTAATAGCCATATATCTTAAACTGCTATTAAAGTACAGTACCTATCTTTATATATTAAATTTTATTCCTCATCCTCAACACACTCAATCTTACTTACCGAAACCTCATAAGCCACTCTCTTCTCATGAGTATTCTCATCCAGCTTCTTGGTGTACTCCCTGCTCTGAACACGACCCCATATCTGGATATGCTCGCCTACCTCAAAGCCTGATGCATATCTGGCATTACGTCCCCATGCGATACATGGGATGTAGTCCGACTTGCCATATGGGCGGTTAACTGCGATAAGAACATCTGCGATTTCTCTGCCAAGAGGTGTTTTTCTATACACAGGAGGCTTGCAGATATATCCGTCAAGGAATATCTGATTGGTGTTCATGGCTTCCTCTGTCTCCTCGGCAACCTGAAATTCTCTTACAAAAATTGATAAAACAAGCTTATTGTGGCTTTCCTCATGTCTGTTGTATGAGCGGAACTGACCGCTTGCTTCAATAATCATTCCTCTGTAATCCTCAGTTACATCCACAAGTCTTTCTGACACCATAAGCGGAATAATGTCCACCATGTTGCTAAGTCTGTTTACTGCAATGTCAACCATATAAAAGCCTTCCCCAAAGACCTCATGGCTGTAGGTGAAGTCTGATACCACCTCACCGATAATTGTTACCCTGTTGTTTTCAATTACTTTGTCAAGCATTCTTATGTTTCTCACTTCGATTTTTCGGCATTCGCCAGTTAATTATTTATCCATAGAGATTTCTGCCGTGATACGGCGGCAATTATTTGCCTTCCCCTTGAACCTCTACACCATAGTATATGACGGGGATTTCCTGTTTATTCCAAAAAAATCAAAAATTTTCAAATTATGTAATAATTATATCTTATGATTAAAAATATTTTATTACACATTTGTGATTTTTTTATGACAAACCTATTATTTTTCCATAAATTTTTTTCATATAAAATATTGTATTATACGAAAAATGTGTTAAACTATTCTAGTTGCATTTTAATAGAAGAATCTGCATTCGTGGCAGCAGATTCGGCACAATTCTTTCTAAAGTGCTTTTTTGTTACGCCACGAGAATGTGAGGAACTATATGAAAACCACTCGTGAAGATGTAAGAAACATAGCAATTATCGCCCATGTAGACCATGGTAAAACTACCCTTGTTGATGAGCTTTTAAAGCAGAGCGGTACCTTCCGTGCCAATCAGGAGGTAGCAGAGCGTGTAATGGACTCAAATGATATTGAGCGTGAGCGTGGTATTACAATTCTTTCAAAGAATACAGCCGTATATTATAAGGATACTAAAATAAATATTATTGATACACCGGGACATGCCGATTTCGGCGGCGAGGTTGAGCGTGTACTTAAGATGGTTAATGGTGTTATTCTCGTTGTAGATGCCTACGAGGGAGCCATGCCACAGACTAAGTTCGTTCTTAGAAAGGCTCTTGAGCTTGATCTTGACGTTATTGTCTGTGTTAATAAGATTGACCGTCCGGAAGCAAGACCTGACGAGGTTGTGGATGAGGTACTTGAGCTTTTAATGGATCTTGATGCAAGTGATAAGCAGCTGGAGTGTCCTTTTATATTTGCATCTGCTAAGTCAGGCTTTGCAAAGTATGACCTTAATGATGACTCTGATACAATGGAGCCTTTATTTGAAACAATTATTAAGCATATTCCGGGACCAGAGGGTGACCCTGAGGCAGACCCACAGATTCTTATCAGCACAATCGACTACAATGAATATGTTGGTCGTATCGGTGTAGGTAAGATTGAGAACGGTACAATTAAGGTTAATCAGGATATGCTCCTTGTTAACCACCATGATTCAAGCAAGAAGGTTCGTGTTAAGATCGGTAAGCTCTACGAGTTCGAGGGGCTTAATAAAAAGGAGGTAACTGAGGCAACTATCGGTTCAATCGTTGCAATCTCAGGTATTGCAGAGCTTCATATTGGAGATACACTTTGCTCTCCTGCTAACCCTGATGCCATTCCTTTCCAGAAAATATCAGAGCCTACTATTGCCATGAACTTTATCGTTAATGACAGTCCACTGGCTGGTCAGGAAGGAAAGTTCATTACTTCAAGACATATAAGGGACAGACTTTTCAGAGAGCTTAACACTGACGTAAGCTTAAGAGTTGAGGAGACTGAGACCACAGAGGCATTCAAGGTATCAGGTCGTGGTGAGCTCCATCTTTCAGTACTTATTGAAAATATGAGACGTGAAGGCTATGAGTTCGCTGTAAGTAAGGCAGAGGTTCTTTATCAGTTTGATGAACGTGGTCAGAAATTAGAGCCAATGGAAGTAGCATACATTGATGTTCCTGACGAATTCTCAGGTTCAGTTATACAGAAGTTAAGTAACCGTAAGGGTGAGCTTAACGGTATGTCACCTACTAACGGTGGCTACACAAGACTTGAGTTCTCAATTCCATCAAGAGGTCTTATCGGCTACAGAGGCGAATTCATGACCGATACTAAGGGTAACGGAATTCTTAATGCTATATTTGACGGCTATGGTCCATACAAGGGTGATATCCAGTACAGAAAGCAGGGCTCTCTTATCGCCAGTGAAGCAGGTGAAACTATCACATACGGTCTGTATAACGCACAGGAGCGTGGAACCTTATTTGTTGGTCCTGGTGAAAAGGTATACGGCGGTATGGTTGTTGGTCAGACAGGTAAGGCAGAGGATATCGAGGTTAATGTATGTAAGCGTAAGCAGCTTACTAATACCCGTTCTTCAAGCTCTGATGAAGCCCTCAGACTTACACCTCCTAGAATATTAAGTCTTGAGCAGGCTCTTGAGTTCATTGATACTGATGAGTTACTTGAGATTACTCCTAAGAGCCTTCGTATCAGAAAGAAGATTCTTGATGGTACTATGAGATATCGTGCTAAGAGAAATGCAGGAAATTAATAATAATTAAATATTTCCATACAAAGGATTTTTACACAGGGTTGTTTATATCTGCCAGCTGTTTTCGTGCATGAATAATGCACATACAGCCATGCACATAAAATCAGCCCTGTTTTTTTTCACTGACTTATAGGAATTTTTACACAGCTTTTCCCACTTGATATCGCTATCCTTTTTGGGTAATATAAAACAGTAACAAATGAAAAAGGAGAAAACAATGAAAAGACAATGTAACGAAAACGAACGCAGCATGTTATTTAAAAACCGCAACCAAATGCTAAAAGGAATATATAAGACCTCGGCAAAGAGCAGCTACGGTTCAATGTTCGCCGGCTTGGGCTTATCAATTATACTGATGTTTGCAGGCATATTTCCACTAGTAGATATATTTGATGCCCCTAAATTTGTATTCTATCTTTGGATAGCATTCTGTTTTACAGTTCCAAATAATATTATCAGAAAAGTTATAACATCAATCGGAATCAACAAGGAAGCAAAAAAATTCCTGAAAAACGAGAATCTTAGTATAAATGGTGCAACCATAGTTAATATTGATTTAACAAATGGAGTTATATCCTATATTGAAGACGATTTCTTAAATACTGATGGAAGCCCAATAATAATCGACTATCCGGCACTTCCTTCTGAATTAAAGATGGATTACATAGGAAAAAGAATACTTATAATGTATAACAACACTTCAACCTTCCAGCTTATGCTGGTAAATGATGAGCTTGCCCGCCTTATTCCTTCTTACTCAGAGGCATATCCTCTGATGAAGCCAATCGAGGCACATAAGCATATCCCTCATCCGAATGCCAACAGTATTCCATTCTGCGGACATGTACCTTCTGATAAGGAAAAGGAAAACCTATCTGAATTATATGTCACAAAAACACAGGGTGATTCCGTTAAAGTATTAAAATGGTGCTTCCCTATCCTGTATATATGTGTACTATTTTTATGCATTGTACTAGGTGTATCAGAAAACTCACTTTCAACAAGCATTCCTATAGGTCTAGCTGTATGTGTTGGATTTACTGTATTTATATTATTAATGAGGCGTATTGGAAAAAACAATATGAAAAAAGCTGCTGATTTTACATATGTTCAGGAAGTAATCTTCCATTCTAATGTAATTAATCAGTATGGCAGGCAGGTATCAACAGAACTGAAGGTATATGAGTGGAAGAATAACCACTTTGAACTAACCTCTTATCCGGGTCAGGCAGCACCACAGAAAACAGTATATGGAACAGTATTATACAAATTCACTAATAGTAAGGGTAAACTGCTGTTTATGGCTAAGTAAAGCTAACCTACATATTGAAATTAATCAAACTAATAATTTTTCAAAGAGATTATGGTCATGGGCTGTATGTCATGTGATTGTAATCTCTTTAATATTTATTACAATATTAATCCATATTACCGTGTCCCAGCTATATCCTTCTCGCCCACATAAATACTCCTTTCTTATTAGCAGAGACTACGCTTAATAAGTTCCTGCTGTTTTCTTATTATTGGAATTCAGCATAATTATAAGCTATATACCATACTTTATATACATTTCTTTACGAGCATCTCTGTTAGATATTGCTAATTCAAGTTCTTCGTTTTTATCATTATTTATCAAGTACCTAACTAATCTGGCAAGCCTATCTTCTCCTTTTGCTTCTCCTCGTGCCTCTCCTCTGGCCTCTCTATAGTCCAACACCTTACACATACTAATCCCTGCCTTTCTATCCTCTTCACTAAGCTCAACGCCAATTTCTTCATACCGGCTATCCCCAGTTAATACCGACATAAGCTTTAGAAATTCATCCACATGCTGAATTACTGCTCCGTCTGGTCTATAATCTGAATTTGTTCTTGAATTAACAAAATAATCTGCCACTAATCTAAAATCACTTCTAAATAAGCTAACCGCCTCAGCATCAAGGCTCGATATATCAATAACATTAATCTTATAATCAGATATGTAATTCTTCAATATCTGCGTAACCTCATTATCCGGAAGCTTCGGTCTAAAACAACTCATCAAATTCTTCGGATAATTCCACGGCTTCTCCCCAAAGTACAAAATAAGTGTTATCACAGGATAACGCTCCTTACACGGTACAAGCTTAACCTCACCATTCACAGTCCGTCGTTCCTTCTTAAGTAACTGCGAACGGTATGAACTGCCATCATAGGAAATAACCCGAAAAGGTGCATCCCTATCCGGCTTCGTCTGTGCCTCGCCTGCAAGGCATACCTTAAATCTGACACAATCCCACACCTTACTAATATCACGTTCCTGCTCACGAAGCCTGCCATTATCAGCCTTATACTGACTGGCAGTTCTTGCTGTAATTAACGCTTCCGGCTTAACAACCTGTCTGCCTTGAAACAAAAGTCCATAAAAAATATCCGCAAACACATCATCAAGCTCCATAAATGTTCTCTCGGCTATATCCTTCTCGCCCACATAATCGCTCCTCCCTTATTGCAGGAGCTCTGCTTAAGAAGTTCCTGCTGTATTCTTATAAAATGAAACTCAGCATAGATTTCTTAAGTTGATGAACTGCTTATAGACAGTTTCGTGAAAATAGAATTGTGATATTGCTCCAGAAATTATGCTACATAAGTATCTTAACATAACTTTTCGCGAATTGCAAGCGTTTTTGTAACAAAATGTAAATTTCTTCAAAAAATAAAAATAGCATAATACATACAGACTATCTCCATATAAATTACGCTAGTTTTATCATAATATTATTTACAACTACTCACCCCTTAAACAACGCCGTAGACAAATACCTGTCCCCCGAATCCGGCAGCAACGCCACAATAACCTTACCGGCATTTTCTTCTCTATCCGCCAATATCTGCGCCGCCTTTATCGCCGCTCCTGAAGTAATTCCAACAAGTACTCCCTCACTCTTAGCAAAGCTTCTTCCACAAGCAAGTGCATCCTCATCCTCAATAGCAATTACCTCATCATATACACTAGTATTAAGCACACTTGGCACAAAATTAGCACCTATTCCCTGTAACTGATGAGCTCCGGCTACACCCTTAGATAATAAAGGACTTGATGCAGGCTCAACAGCTATAATCTTAATATCCGGATTCATTTTCTTTAAATACTCACCTGTTCCTGTAAGTGTACCGCCTGTACCCACTCCGGCCACAAAAATATCCACCTTGCCATCTGTCTGCTCCCAGATTTCAGGACCTGTTGTTTCCCTGTGAACCTGTGCATTAGCAGGATTGTCAAACTGACCAAGAATAATTGAGCCTTCTATTTCCCTGTTAAGCTCATTAGCCTTCTCAATGGCTCCTGCCATGCCCTTTGCACCTTCCGTAAGCACAAGCTTTGCTCCATAAGCTGTAAGAAGCGTTCTTCGCTCCATACTCATGGTATCAGGTAATGTTAAAATAGTTTTATAGCCCTTGGCAGCTGCCACAGAGGCAAGACCGATTCCTGTGTTGCCTGAGGTCGGCTCTATAATAGTTGCCCCCGGCTTAATAAGCCCTTTTTTTTCTGCCTCCTCAATCATTGCAAGAGCTGTACGGTCCTTTACTGAGCCGGTTGGATTAAGATATTCTAATTTTACCAGAATATCTGCTTTATCAATACCTGCATCAGCCATATAGCGGCTTGCTCTCATAATTGGTGTTTTTCCTATAAGCTCGGTTACATTTTCTTTAATGTCACTCATAATTCATTCCCCTTCCTACTACGTTTGACTATATTTAGCCAATATGCCTTCTTCCTTTGCAAATACAGACTCGTACTTCTCTAATCCGAATCTGTTGACAAACAAATCACATTTGCATAAGAACATATAATATGGATTCAAGCCTTCGCCAAATAAGCTTTCAAAGTTGCCCTGTCCCTTTGAAACAATCACATCCGCAGACAATATAACAGACTTTGCCTCTTCGTTAAAGCGTTTAATCACGCTGCCCGGTGCACCACTTCCGTTTCCAATACAGCGGACTATATCGGTAAGACCCACTTCCTTTGCATCCTCCATGGTAGCATCGTTTATTACATTCCTGCCTCTTACGATGGCGGTAATGTCCAGATTAGGATATTTTTCCTTGATAAATTTTATAAATATTTTATCTAAAACTATTTCGCCGCAATTATCTGTCAGATATACTAATTTGCCTGCGTTTTCCAAGTCCTTGCTAAAACTCTGATATTCCGCCTCAGCAATCACAGCACTGCCCGCTTTTCTCAAGAGCTTTTCAAAGGTCTGTTCATTTACATTCTCTACAGCAGAAAAATCAATATAATTTGCTGCACAGACATACTTTATGCACTCTTTAATTACATCATCTGATTTTTGTATCTGTTCCTCAATAGTATTTTCTTTTTCAAGCAGCAGCTTATTGTACTGCCTTTTGATTAAGGAATAGTCATCTGCATTGCCCCAGAATGCCTCATATAATTCATTTATCTGCTCTGCAAGCCATGGCGCCGATTCTGTCTGACCATATTTATATAATATTTCTAACACCTGATGCATATACTCGGATTTTTTATTTTCGTCAGAAAATTCTCTTATCATTTTCTCCTGCTTGGATATAAAACAAGCTATACACATTGAATTAGCATGCATACATTTCTCCTCGGTAATTGTATAGCTGCAAACAGCTTTAATTGTTCGTTTCCTTTATTAAATCCTTAATAACCTCCGAAGCAATAATAAGCCCTGCCACCGATGGCACAAAGGCATTAGAGCCCGGAAGACTTCTTCTCTTCTCAGAAAGTGTCTCCACACTGGCATCTTCATCATGTCCTGCCTTATAATCTGCCACCTCATCCGGGCTTTGCTTAATCGGCTCCTCCTTAGAGTATACTACCTTAAGGTGCTTAATATTACGCTTCTTTAGCTCTCTTCTCATTACCTTTGCAAGAGGGCATACGCTGGTCTTATATATGTCCGCCACCTCAAATTCTGCTGGATTAAGCTTATTGCCTGCACCCATGCTGCTGATAATCGGCACTCCGGCTTCATTTGCCTGCATAACAAGCCCTATTTTTGCCGTTACTGTATCTACTGCATCCACCACATAGGAATACTGTAAAAAATCAAAATCGTCCTTATTTTCCGGCAGATAGAAGCATTTATGAAGCTCAACCTTACAATCAGGATTAATGTCCATAATTCGCTCCTTCATAGCATCCACCTTATCCATGCCAACCGTGCTTCTGGTAGCGATAATCTGACGGTTAAGATTAGTTAAGCACACCTTATCATTGTCAATCAAATCAACAGCTCCCACGCCGCTTCGAACAAGTGCCTCCACCACATGACCGCCTACGCCGCCTATGCCAAATACCGCTACTCTGGCGTTACTTAGCTTCTCCATGGCATTTTTTCCTAATAGTAACTCGGTTCTTGAAAACTGGTCTAACATATATTATGCCTTTCTTACTCAACTGAAATAACCTTATAATCCTGCTCTTCAACAGTCTTAGTTAATACCTCATTAGAAAGCTCTGCATTAAGCTTAACAATTGCAGTTCCCTCTGTATGGCTTACAACTGCCTCATCAACTTCTGCAAGTGCCTCTAATACCTTCTTAACTCTTGCCTCACAGTGTCCGCACACCATACCTTCAATCTTCATTGTCTTTTCCATGTTTTTTATCTCCTTTTTCTTATTTGCCTTGATTTTTTTATCTTTACCTGAATCGTAGATTTTACACAGGTTAAGTCTTAACGCATTAGTTACCACACAAAAGCTTGATAAGCTCATGGCTGCCGCACCGAACATCGGATTAAGCTCCCAGCCAAATATCGGAATCCATACACCTGCTGCCAGTGGAATACCAATAATATTATAAATAAACGCCCAAAACAGATTCTCATGTATATTCTTAAGTGTAGCCCTGCTAAGCCTGATTGCCGCAGGCACATCACTTAAACGGCTCTTCATAAGCACAATATCTGCCGCATCGATGGCAATATCCGTTCCTGCACCGATGGCAATTCCAATGTCTGCACTGGTAAGTGCCGGAGCATCATTAATTCCGTCTCCCACCATTGCCACCTTCCCCTGCCTCTTAAGCCTGCCTATAACCTTTTCCTTGCCGTCAGGAAGAACACCTGCAATAACCTCATCAACTCCTACCTGAGCTCCGATTGCCTTTGCGGTCTTTTCATTATCTCCTGTAAGCATGATAACACGGATACCCATGTTCTGAAGCTCTTTTACTGCCTGTGGACTGTCCTCTTTTATAACATCTGCCACGGCAATAATTCCAATTAGCTTGTCCCCTTTTGCAAAGAAAAGAGGTGTTTTTCCGGTTGCTGCCAGCTTCTCGGAAGCCTCCTTAAGACTGCCGTCAACCACAGCCTTGGTGCTTATAAATTTATAATTACCACCATACAAAGCCTCACCACTTAGTATAGCAGATAAACCATTACCCGGTAAAGCCTTAAAGTCACTAACCTCATTAAGTGCTGCTTTTTGTGCTTTGGCATATTCTAAAATAGCACTGGCAAGTGGATGCTCGCTTTTTGCCTCAAGGGCGTAGGCATATTCTAAAAGCTCCTTTTCGGTGACATTCTTTGCCGTAATTATATCCGTAACCCTTGGCTCGCCGCTTGTTATGGTTCCTGTTTTATCAAGCACAACCATCTCTACTCTGCCTGCTGCCTCAAGAGATGCCGCTGTCTTAAACATTATGCCGTTTTTTGCACCCATTCCGTTACCAACCATTATGGCAACAGGCGTGGCAAGTCCTAACGCACACGGACAACTGATTACTAACACCGAGATACCCCTTGCAATAGAAAATCCAAGGCTCTCGCCCACTATAAACAGCCACACTAGCGTTGTAATAATAGCGATTGTAATAACCACCGGGACAAATACTCCCGATACCTTATCTGCCACCTTGGCTATAGGAGCCTTTGTAGCTGCCGCATCACTTACCATCTGAATAATCCGGGAAAGTGTGGTATCCTCACCAACTCTGTCTGCCTTACATTTTATAAAGCCTGACTGGTTAATGGTGGCTGCTGATACCTTATCTCCCACTGCCTTATCAACCGGAATGCTCTCACCGGTAAGGAGGGATTCATTAACCGCACTGCTGCCTTCAATTACAATACCATCCACCGGAATATTTTCGCCCGGTCTTACAACAAATATATCACCTTTATTAACCTGCTCTATTGGCACTGTCTGCTCTTTATTTTCACGGATTACTGTTGCGGTTTTAGGAGCCAGCTTCATAAGCCCCTTTAGTGCATCCGTTGTTCTGCCCTTAGAGCGTGCCTCTAACATCTTACCCACGGTAATAAGGGTTAAAATCATTGCCGCCGACTCAAAGTAAAACTCATGCATATGGCTCATTACGCCTGCCATATCTCCCTTTACCTGAGCATCCGACATCATAAATAAAGCATAGGTGCTATACACAAACGCCGCCCCCGAACCTAATGCAACAAGTGTATCCATATTCGGAGCCTTATTAAATAAGCTCTTAAAGCCGCTTATAAAAAATTTCTGATTAATAATCATTACACTGCCTGCAAGCAGAAGCTGTAATAACCCCATGGCAATATGATTATCCTCAAAAAACTTTGGCACCCGCCAGCCCCACATCATATGTCCCATTGAAAAATACATAAGCACAAGCAAAAATCCAAACGAGGTAAATAATCTCTTTTTAAGTATAGGTGTTTCCTTATCCTTAAGAGCTTCCTCCCTGTCTGTAACGCCTAACTTATCTTGCTGTATATTACCGGACTTTAAGCTCGCACCATAGCCGGCTGCTTCAACAGCATTAATTATAGCCTGTGCTGATACATTACCTTCAACACCCATTGAATTAGTAAGCAGACTTACCGAACAGGAGGTAACTCCCTCCACCTTGGAAACTGCCTTCTCAACTCTGGCACTGCATGCGGCACAGCTCATTCCTGTAACTGTATATTGTTCCATAGCTTCTCCCTTCTGTATAATTCGTTTCTATTTCATAAGCTTGTGAAGAGTTTTAATAAGCTCGTCCACAGTCTCTTCCTTACCATCCCTTATGTCATTTATGACACAGGTCTTAATATGTGTCTCAAGCAATGCCTTGTTAAAGCTGTTTAGCGCTGCATTTACCGCAGACACCTGTGTAAGAACATCTGTACAGTAGGCATCCTTTTCTATCATTCCCTTAATACCACGAATCTGACCCTCAATTCGGTTAAGTCTGTTAATTAAATCCTTATATTCCCTAGCATCACGCTCTTTTGTTTTGTGTGAACAGCAATCGCTCATAGTTCCTCCTGATTAGTTTTCTGCAATAATTATATACCCCCGAGGGGTATCTTTCAATACCCATAATTTGTTATTGAGTTATGCTCTCAGTTATGTTATTCTACTTATCGTTAGCAACCACTAACCTATCAATAATAAAGGAGTGCTTTTTCCCATGAAATCAAAAATACTTAATATTCTGCTTATCGTTACATTCTTCTTAACCATAATGGTTCCAATAACCGGAATTGTAATTCACAAGCTGGCATCCGCACTATTTTTGCTGTTGTGCCTTGTACATACCTTTATGTACAGAAAGAAGCTGAATGCCCGGAAATACGCTATTCTTTTAATAGTAATAATCTGCTTTGTAAGCGGTCTTTTTGGAATG
This sequence comes from Lachnospiraceae bacterium, assembly GCA_045542475.1. Classification (GTDB taxonomy): domain Bacteria; phylum Bacillota; class Clostridia; order Lachnospirales; family Lachnospiraceae; genus CAG-882. Next base: position 12,534 of record JAZQLB010000116.1, read on the forward strand.
ATACTTGATGAAGTATCTATTATTCTTATGCTTCATAGGGCAATGTCCATTCTGGCGGTATTCTTCCTTGCGATACATGTGTTTGTGTATCATAGGAAAATAAAATAAGGTTCTGGTAACGCAAAAACACCACAAAATAGTTTTTATGCTATTTTGTGGTGTTGAATTTTTTAGTTCTCGGTTTGAAAACTTACCTCTTCACGCTTTGCCTCCCTAAGGCACTGAACTATTTCCGCTATTACTGCCTCATCAAGCACATCCTTATTGATTTTAATATCAAATGCCCTCTGCCAAAGCTTATATACATTTTCATACAGCTTAGCATATTCTGCCTCATTATATTTCTCAAAAAACTTCCAGGCATACCATTTAAGAGCTGCATATGTTCCAAGATAATATTCAAGCTGCCATGCCGCATCAGCAGTATATTTTGAGGAAATAAAATCAATAATGGTGTCATAGGCAGCAAGCCCCTTTGAATTGTCGCACCATTCCTCGCCTCTTAAATGAGCTGCTGCCAGCTTCTTGGTATCTTCAATTATCCTTTCTATTGGTTTAGCATTTTTTTCTACTACTGTTAATACTGACAGAATCGGAACCTCCAGCTTTCCGAGCATTTCATAGGAAATTATTCCCTCTGAGCCGTCAGTTTTCAGGGTATACAGATTTCTGTTTTCATCATCATACCCGGTTATAACGCCCCATTCGCAATCACCAAGGTCCCATGCCACTACAGCCACATTATTATCAATCGACTTCTTTATTTTCTCAAGTGCCGACAGTCTTCTATCTTCTTCGATGTCATCCTCGCCCCATAAACGCTCCTCATAATCGCATATAAGACCGCCGTTTTCAACCCATTCCTTCTGCTTCCTAAATTCCCAGATACTCATTGCACTTGGGCACAGGTCATGACCTGCCCACATACGAAAGGCAAAGCCACTGGAAGCAATAATGTCCTCTGCAAGCTCCTTATATTTACTTGCCCTTAATATTGCATTTAAGCATTTTGCAAAGGAAAAAAGATATCCTGTTGTATCCTTAATCTCGCAAAAGCTTACCTCTAATTTCTTCATAAAAACTCTCCTTCTCTTCTTTTTATTGGCATATATAGTATCTCTGAAAATTTCCGGCTTTCCTCCACATAACTCTCAAATTCATAGCCCGCTGCCCTCTCATAACCATTTTCCGGCAGCCACACATCTATAATATAATCCCATGTCCTATGTATGGTACTGACAAAATCAAAATGCGTGGCAGGCGGCGTATTAAATACAGCATATAATCCACCTTCAATATTAAGTGTAACCGTACCCTCTAAATCACCCTTTGCATCAGTCTCCTTAATACCTATATAATAATCAAGCTTGTTTCTCTCTTTATTCCACAGCGACACTCCATAATCCTCTACTGTCACACCACCGGATAACTTCTTTGACCATTGCTTTGCATTATATTTGTTCCAGAAGTTAGGTGGAAAGGCTTCATCACAGCTATACACCACCAGCTTAAAGGGTTCCATGACAACCACTCTGCCCTCCACCTTAAATGCCGTCTGGTCAAAGCATATGCGGTCATATAATTTAAGGCTGTTGGATGCTTCTCTATACTCCGTTGGCAGAATGTGATAAGTCGGATCGTAGCCAT